>JAGQIY010000314.1 GCA_020430865.1 Myxococcales bacterium | reverse complement strand
TCCGCGCCTTCGTTGTTCCGCCAGCAGTTGACCATCAAGGCGCGGAAGCCAGCGGCCGCGATTGGAGTTGGGGCGCCGGAGGGGGCTTCGCTGGCGCCAGGAGCGTCTGCGCTCGGAGTTGGGTCAGCGCTGGGCGCGCCGGTCGGATCCGCGGTTGCCGTCGTCGTGGCGGTGGCTCTCGGCTTGGTCGAGGCCATCGCGGCGCTCGGGCTCTCCGGCGCCGGCGCTTCCGGAGGTGGCTCCGATTCCTCCTGGGTTTCTGCAACGCCGGTTGGCGTGCTGGCGGCGGAGCTGGCGGTGCTCCTCGCAGGGAAGCCAGCGGGCTCTTCCCAGGGGGCCCACACGAAGACGACGACCGCGCCCAGGACGCCGAACAGCGCTAGCGCGCCAGCGCCGAGCCCTCCCAGGAGCAGCCAAGGTGCGCCTCGTTTGCTGGGGTTGGGGGTGAGGGTGTTTCCTGGGGGATCTGCAAGGGGGGAGAAGGTGTTGAGCGAATCCGTGGCGGGCAGGGTGACGTAGGAGGGCGCGGCGCTGGCACCGCCGGGCATGGACCCGCCTGCCGTAGGCACCCCCGCCGTCTGGAGCATCGCGCCCGGCTGTGGTACCGTCGGGCCTAGCGCGGTCGATGGCGTCGATTGGCTCGAGGTGTTCGATGTGCTGCCCTGCGCTGCGTCGAGCAGCGGCAGCAGGGCGCTCAGCGCGCCTTGGATGCTCGGGTAGCGTCGGCCGGGGTCCTTTGCGGTGCAGTGGCTGAACCACTCATCGAATCCCTGCGGCAACATGACCCCGCGCTGCCAGGCGCGATCCGAAGCCCGGGGGTGAGCGCTGTGCAGCACCTCGTCGACCAGCGCCTGGACCTCGGTGGCCGCCCAGAACGAGGTGCCGACCAGACAGTAATAGGCCAGCAAGCCAAAGGCCCAGACGTCGCACGCCGGGCTCGCTGCGTGGGCCTGGAACTGCTCGGGTGCCATCCAGCCCGGAGAACCGATGGGCGCCGACTGGCCCGGATGCAGCGGTCCGCCGTAGGGGCCCTGCGCTGCGCCCCCCAGCTGCACGATGCCGAAGTCGAGTAGCTTCACCGTGAACGGGATGCCTTCGCGGCGGGGATCGGCGATGAAGACATTGGCTGGTTTGAGATCTCGATGAACCAAGCCGCTCTGATGGGCGACGGCGAGGCCGTGACCGAGTTGGCGCAAGATCTCAGCGACCTCACGCGGCGCGAGGTGCCCGAAGTTCTTCACTCGTGAGCGCAGTGTTTCCCCTTCGAGGTACTCCATCGCGAGCCAGGGCATTCCGCTGGCGAGGTCTATGCCAGCGGAGACGACCTCCACGACGTGGTCCGTCTGCAGGTTGGACGCTGCGCGTGCCTCGAGCGCGAAGCGCTCGCGGATCCGTGGGTCGGCGACCAGGTGGGGCTGCAGGATCTTGAGCGCGCGCTTGCGGCCGGTGCTGCGTTGCAGAGCGAGGTAGACCGAGCCCATCCCGCCCTCACCGAGAGGCCGGATGATCTGGAAGTCCTCCGCGAACACCTGGCCCGCCGCCAGCCCGAGCATCTCTCGCTCCCGCTTCGAGCCGGCGAAAGCACCGGCAACCGCTGGCAGCTAGCATTGCCCCACGGTTCGGTCAATTGCACTCCCGGCCTACCGATGACGCTGCTAGGTGTTTCCCCATGGTGGACGCCATCGATCGCACGGCGACAGCGGACTGGAGTACGGGTCTGCCAGGCGTGACGCCGGCGGGTGGCGTGTCTGCGAAGCTCGTCGTGCTGAGCGGAGAGGACGAGGGTCGGGAGCTCCCGCTCGTGTCCAAGCTGACGATTGGCGCTGACCCAACCTCCGATCTCGCTCTGTGTGACCGCCGGGTATCACGCAAGCACGCAGAACTGGCACTGCGCAACGGGCGCGTGGTGCTGCGTGACGTCGGCAGTCGCAACGGGACCCTGGTCGGGCAGAGCAAGATCAAGGAGATCGAGTTGCCGCTGGGCGCCGTGATCCGCGTCGGTGACACGCTCCTCGGGGTCCACCCTCGCTGGTATACCCGTGAGCTCAGCCCCAGCAACGCCCGGCGCTTCGGTGAGCTGACTGGCGGTTCCCTACGGATGCGTGAGATCTACGCCGTGCTGGAGCGCGTGGCGCCAAGCGCAGTGACGGTGCTGATCGAGGGCGAGAGCGGTACTGGTAAGGAGCTGGCGGCGCGCTCGATCCACGCGGCGTCCGGGCGTCGCGAGCGTCCGTACGTGGTTTTCGACTGCGCCGCGGTCCCTCGCGAACTGGCGGAGAGCGAGCTGTTCGGGCATCGCCGCGGTGCGTTCTCGGGCGCCGTGAGCGATCGTGCCGGCGCGTTCGTGCAAGCGAACGGCGG
Organism: Myxococcales bacterium; assembly: GCA_020430865.1. Next base: position 1,807 of record JAGQIY010000314.1, on the reverse strand, counting down.
AACGATCTTCCTCGACGAGCTGGGAGAGCTGCCGCTGGAACTCCAGCCCAAGCTGCTGCGAGTGCTGGAGACGGGGGACGTGAAGGCGGTCGGTGACGACAACATGCGCCATGTCGACGTGCGCGTCATCGCGGCGACGAATCGCGATCTGCGCGCGGAGGTCCGGCGCGGTCGATTCCGTGAAGATCTGCTGTATCGCCTCGAGGTGGTGAAGGTCCGTCTGCCTCCCTTGCGCGAGCGCATCGAGGACATCGGAGACATCACGCGTGAGCTGTTCGGGGACGAGCTGGCGCCGGGTTCCGAGGTCGCGGGGGAGAACCTGCAACGTCTGATGGCGCACGCTTGGCCCGGCAACGTGCGAGAGCTCAGAAACGTGCTCGAGCGCGCCATGGTGATGGCGGCGCAGCCGCCGCGCTTCGACAGGCTGGTGTTCAACCTGGGCCCTCTGACCGCGCAGCCCGCGGCGCTTGGCAACGCCTACCCGGGCGTTGCGTCACCGCTGCCGTTCAAGGAAGCCAAGGAGCAGCTCCTCGATAGCTTCGAGCGCGCCTACCTCGATGCCTTGCTGGAGCGGCACAAGGGGAACCTCACCCACGCCGCGCAGGCTGCGGGCATCAGCCGCAAGCACCTGAGCGAGCTCTGCAAGAAGTACGACGTGCGCTGAGCGTCACCTCGCGGTGGCAGCGAGCGCTCCGGAGCTGTCACCTGCGGGTGCCGAGTTCCCGAGTTTTCGGCAATTTTTGGCTGGAACGCCGCTTGCGAAGGTCGTCCCCGGAGACCTTCCGATGCGCCCTGTGAACACCCTCCGTCTGCTATGTGCCGTGACCATCGCGCTGGGCCTCGCTGCCCCCTTCGTCGCCGCAAAGGCCCAGCCCGAGCTTGGCCGAGTCGCGGCGCAGGCTGCGGGGTGCGACTTCGTTGCTTCGAGGGCGGCAAACCGATCGTCGCTCTAGCAAGGGTGTTCAACGAGCAGCCGGCTAGGGGTCGCAGTGGCACCAGCCCATGTTCGCTTCCCGTCCGTCGGGGCTGCATGTCGGAGTAGCCTTGACCCCGAGCGATTCACACAGGTCGCCCGGGCAGTCGTCGTCGCCTTCACACAGCACGACGGCGTTCCCGGTGTCGACCGTCCTGGAGCAGAACGAGCCGAACAGGCCCGACTGGCAGGTCGCACCGCTGGGGCAGCCTCGAGAAGAGGAGCACTCGAACTCGTATGCTCGCTCCGTGTCGGCCGTCGCCTGGCAGCTCGCCTCGCAACGAGGAGGCGCCGACGGGTCGCGCGCGCAGCACACGGGCGTCGCGCCTCCGCAGGTCTTGCCAGCGCAGCTGACCCGACGACCTTTCAAGCGGCAGGTTCCGCCGACGCACTCGGTATTTGCCGTGCGGCAAGTTGCGCCCGCGCAGCGCTCGGTGAAGTCGCAGGCGAGCTTTCCGCTCGGGGCCTCGGGGACGCAAGCGAGCAGGGTGTTGCCGCTGCCGTGCCATACGGAGCAACACACTTCGCCGTCCCTGCAGTCGTTCGAGTCGTCGCACAGCTTGATCGCGTCCAGGGAGTAGTCGCCCACTCGAGCATCCTGGCAGCTCTCGCCGATCCGCTCGTAGCGCATCTCTCCAGGCATGCCTGGGGGAGGCTCGACCAGCTCGGCCATCGGGGCGCAGGTGTACTCGCCACCGAAGCCACAGCAGATCTGGCTCCCTGCCTCGCAGCGACGTGAGCCGCAGCCGATACTGGCGAGCGGTGGGCTGCGCAGAGGTAGCGCCTCCGGCTTGCTCCCACGCTCCGGAGCTCCGACTGCCACGGGTTCTGGAG
>JAGQIY010000313.1 GCA_020430865.1 Myxococcales bacterium | reverse complement strand
TCGGACTGGTGGGTGAGTCCGGCTGCGGCAAGACCGTGACCAGCAAGAGCATCCTGCGGCTGATCCCGAATCCTCCGGGAAAGATCAGCGGCGGACAGATCCTGTTCGGAGGCAAGGACCTGGTCAAGCTCTCCGAGCGTGAGATGCGCAAGGTGCGCGGCAACGACATCGCGATGATCTTCCAGGAGCCGATGACGGCGCTGAATCCGGTGCTCCGGGTCGGTGATCAAGTCGCCGAGGCGCTGATCCTGCATCAACCGAATCTCGGCAAGGGCGAGCGCCGCAAGCGCGTCCTGGAGCTGCTGACCCAGGTCGGGATCCCGTCGCCCGACATCCGCATCGACGAGTATCCCCACCAGCTCTCCGGAGGCATGCGCCAGCGAGTGATGATCGCCATGGCGCTGGCGTGCAACCCGAAGCTGTTGATCGCCGACGAGCCCACCACCGCGCTCGACGTAACCATTCAGGCTCAGGTCTTGCGGCTGATGCTCGACCTCCGAGAGCGCCTCGGCACGGCGATCCTGCTCATCACCCACGACCTCGGCGTGATCGCCGAGGTCTGCGATCGAGTCGTCGTCATGTACGCTGGCCGCGTCGTCGAGCAAGCCTCCGTCGACGACCTCTTCCACAAGCCGCGCCACCCATACACCGCCGCGCTCTTGCGCTCGATCCCGAAGCGCGGCGCCCGCACGGCGCATCGGCTGGAGACCATCCCTGGGCTGGTTCCTGATCTACGCAAGCTCGATGGGGGTTGCCGCTTTCGAGATCGCTGCGCTCACCACGCGACGCTCAGCGAGACCGATCAGGCGCGCTGTCGAGACTCGGAACCAGAGCTCGAGGTGCTGCGAGCGGGAGAGGCCGAGACCAGCGTGCGCTGCTTCTTCCCCATGCCGCTCTCGGAGTCTCGCCTCGACGACGTCGGCGACGCTGATACCACACGGAAGGAAATACCGTGATGCTGCTGCGCGCGCACCAGGTGGTGAAGCATTTCCCCAAGCGGGGCGGCCTGTTGAGCCGAGAGATCGCCCGCGTCCACGCCGTCAACGGCGTGAGCCTGGAGATCGAGAAGGGAGAGAGCTTCGGCCTGGTGGGTGAGTCCGGCTGCGGCAAGTCGACCCTGGGCAAGGTCCTTGTGCGGCTGCTCGAACCGACCGCCGGGAAGATCGAGTTCGACGGCAAGGACATCTCGAACCTGGACTACGCGGCGCTCCGGCCCTTCAAGCGTCGGATGCAGATCGTGTTTCAGGATCCCTATGCTTCGCTGAACCCGCGCATGACCGTCGAGGGCATGCTCAGCGAGGCGCTGAAGTTTCACCAGATCGTCCCTCCGGACCAGATCAGCGCGCGCATCGACGAGCTACTGGAGCGCTGCGGTCTGCGCCGCGACATCCGGCGCAAGTATCCCCACGAGTTTTCCGGGGGGCAACGCCAGCGGCTGGGGATCGCCCGCGCGCTCTCGGTGGAGCCTGAGTTCGTGCTGGCGGACGAACCTGTCTCGGCGCTCGACGTCTCGGTGCAGGCTCAGCTGCTCAATCTGATGAGCGATCTGAAGGAGTCCCTCGGGCTCACGTTCCTGTTCATCTCCCACGACCTCAAGGTCGTGCAGCACTTCTGCGATCGCGTCGCCGTGATGTACCTTGGGTTCATCGTCGAGGAGCTCCCCGCGGAGCACCTCGACCGCGACGTCCGCCACCCCTACTCGAAGGCGCTGCAAGCCGCGATCCCCATCGACGATCCCCGGGATCGCGGCGGCGCAGAGGTGCTCGAGGGCGACGTGCCATCTCCCCTCGACATCCCCAAGGGCTGCGCCTTCGCCGGGCGCTGTCCCCTGGCAAACGACCGCTGCACGCAGGAGCGACCCCAGCTGATCCAGGTTGGCACCGACGCGAGGCACCTGGTCGCTTGTCACGCCGTGGAAGAGGGCCGCGACTGACCTCTCCCCCAAACCCATCTGGAAGAGTTTCAAGGGTCGGGGGCGAGAATCAGCGAAGTGCGCCCAAGCACCGACGCGAGGCGGTGTCGAAGCCTGCCATGGCCCGATTCACTGCCTTCGCCATCGTGTCCATCGCACTCTCGACGCTCTGCACGGGCTGCGGCCCCTCGAGCGCCGCACCTCAGGAAGAAGAACCCGATCAGAGCTACCCCGCCGCGCTCGAGCTGATGTGCGACGTGGACCAACACGCCAGGCTCGATCCGGAAGAGGACCCCATCGGGATCGAAGGCGCGCGCCTCGACTGGATGCGCGAGCACATCACGAACCCCGACGCCATCGAGCTGATCACCCTGCTGCGCGTGCGCTCCAGCTCCGAGAAGTCGAAGATGCTGAGCGAGCAGACCCAGGCGGAGAAGGTGCCCTCCTGCGCCTTGGCCAAGAGCTGGGCGACGGAAGCCGGCTAGCAGCCGCCTCAGGCAATCAAGCTCCTGGATCCACGCGAAAAGCGTAGCCGTCGCGTTCGAAGCCCAGCTGTTCGTAGAACGCGTGGGCACGGGTGCGCTTGACGTTCGACGACAGGATCGCCTTGTAGCAGCCCTTCTCACGACACACGTCGAGGGCGAAGCCCATCATCGCCTGACCGATGCCTTCGCCATGGCGCGCCGGGTCCACGGCGACGTCCTCGATCACCGCAGAGGGCGCAGCCATGTAGGCCAGGTTGTCCATGATCAGCAGCGCAAAGGTGCCGACCACAACGCCGCCGACGCACGCAATGTACACGGAGTAGTCCGGATAGCTCAGCATCTTCGCGAAGACACGCTCGGCCTCAGCGAGGGGCAGCGTCTTTCCGTCGTCGAGCTCTGGCTGCGCGTACAAGCGCAGGACTTCGGGCAAGTCCTCCCTCTTTGCCTTACGGCAATGAACTTCAGGCCTACCCGAGTCAGTCATGTGGCAGGGATGGCGGCGCTCAGTTCGCGTTCAGCTCGCGACGCAGTATCTCGTTGACGAGCTTCGGGTTGGCCTTGCCACCGGTGGCGCGCATGACCTGACCGACGAAGGCGCCGATCAGGTTGTGATTGCCTTCGCGATAGCGCTTGACGTGATCTGGGTTGCCGGCGAGCACCTTGCGGATGACCTCCGTGAGCTGCGCCTCGTCGTCAATCTGACCGCCACCCAGGCGCTCCACGATGGCCCTGGGTGATTCGTCGGTCTTGCACAGCTCGGCGAATACGTCCTTGGCTAGCCTGCTCGACAGCGTCCCTGCGGCTTGGAGCTCCACCAGCTCGATCAGCTCGGCGGCACCGAACGGCGGCTCCCCCTCGTGGTTCTTCAGGAACGAGGCGACGTCGTTGACGAGCCAGCGAGTGACCGCCTTCACGTCTCCGTCCAGCCCGTCGACCGCCGCGAGCAGCTTGCCCAGGCGATCGTCACCGCTCACCACTTTGGCTTCGTGGGGGGTGATGCCGTGCACCATCACGAGCATCTGCGCAGCCTGGTCGAGCTCGATGGGCTTCCTTGGTTGAGCCACCTGCACCGCCTTCGGCTGAGCGCGACGCCGCTCGGGAGCCGCTTGCTTCGGCTGAGTTTGCTTCGCCCAGCTGTCCTTCAAGGACACGGTGCGGTTGAAGACCAGCGCATCAGGCGTCGCGTCAGGGTCTGCGAAGAAGAAGCCTTGGCGCTCGAACTGCACACGGCTCAGGTCCTCCTTGGCCGCTGCGGGTTCGAGCTTGCAGCCCTTCAGCACCTCGAGGCTCTGGGGATTGAGCGTGGTGATGAAGTCGACGCCCTCCTCGAGCGCATCGGGTTCGGGCACGGAGAAGAGGCGATCGTAGAGCCGCACCTCGCAGTCGATGGCGTCCTCGGCGCTCACCCAGTGGATGGTGCCCTTGACCTTCATCTTCGCGGCCTCTTCCTGGGTGTGCAGCCTAGCAACGACCTCGACTAGCTTGCCGCTCTCATCGACCACGGGGAAGTCGCAAGTGATCACGTAGCCATAGCGGAGCCGCACGGAAGCTCCCGGGGCGAGTCGATGCCACTTGGGTGGCGGCTCCTCGGCGAAGTCGTCGGCCTCGATCCAGAGCTCCCTGGTGAGCGGCAGCTTGCGTGAACCCGGGCGCCCGACGTCAGGGGGATAGTACGGCGCCTCGAGCTCTTCTCGCTCTCCGACGACCTGTTCGAAGTTCGATAGGATGAGCTTGAGCGGACGCAGCACACACATCACACGCGGCGAGCGCTGGTTCAGATCTTCGCGCAGCGTGTGCTCCAGCAGCTCGATGTCCACCAAGCTGTTGTTCTTGGCGACACCGACGCGCTCGGCGAAGGCGCGAATCGCCTCCGGTGTGTAGCCTCGCCGGCGTAACCCGGCGACCGTCGGCATGCGCGGATCGTCCCAGCCGGCGACGTGCTTCTCGTTGACCAGGCGCAAGAACTTGCGCTTGCTCATCACCATGTAGGTGATGTTCAGGCGGGCGAACTCGGTCTGCTCCGGGTTGTGACCGGCGCCCTCAGGCAACGCATCCACACTCTGTACGAACCAGTCGTACAGCGGGCGGTTGTTCTCGAACTCCAGGGTGCAGATCGAGTGAGTGACGCCCTCGATGGCATCCGAGAGGCCATGAGTGAAATCGTAGAGCGGATAGATGCACCACTTGTCGCCAGTCCGGTAGTGGTGCGCGTGCCGTATACGGTAGATGGGCGGATCCCGGAGCTTCATGTTGGGGTGCGCCATGTCGATCTTGGCGCGCAGCGTGTACTGCCCGTCCTTGAACTCACCGGCGCGCATGCGACGGAAGAGATCGAGGTTCTCCTCGACGCTTGCGTCGCGGTTTGGGCTCGGACGACCTGGCTCGCTGATGGTGCCACGGTACTCGCGCACTTCGGCCTCGTTCAGACCGCAGACGTAGGCCTTTCCCGCGCGGATCAGGTCTTCTGCGAAGCCGTAGAGCTGCTCGAAGTAGTCCGAGGCGAAGTACAGGTGCTCACCCCAGTCGAAGCCGAGCCAGCGGATGTCCGCCTGGATGGACTCCACGAACTCCGGATCTTCAGTGGTCGGATTCGTGTCGTCGAAACGCAGGTGGCAGCGCCCGCCATACTGCTTCGCCAAGCCGAAGTTCAGGCAGATGCTCTTGCTGTGCC
>JAGQIY010000312.1 GCA_020430865.1 Myxococcales bacterium | reverse complement strand
TGAACGTCCTGACGCCGTGGGCGATCAGGAAGTAGATCACGACGGCAATACCGAACCGCACGCCATCCGTCGCGAGGGTCGCAGGCGCCTTGACCCCCGCGGTGAAGAAGCACCACAGCACGAACGCGATCACCCAACCCAGGTGAGGCGTCTTGCGCAGATCCGTCTTCCCTTGCCGCAGATCCACGAGGTACCCGAACACCGCCAGCCCGAAGAACAGATACAGGAATGGGACGCCTCGCAGCGCCGGCACGAAGTCGAACGGGCGGGCGTAGATGAAGATGATGAGCGCCAGCAGGCCGGGCAGAACGAACATGGTCGAAGGGAGGACACACGCGCTACGTGACGCGGCGACGGAGGCTCTGCCCTACCCCGAGGACGAGAGCCTCGCCATCTTCGCGAGGCCGCCCGCTTCTCGCTAGCCTTTCCTGCGCAGCATCGCTTCCTACGATCCGGCCTGGGCACCGGCATCGACCAACGCCCCGCGATTCAGGGACCGCGCTCGGTGGTGGCTTTTCCGCAGCGGAGGCGCCACGTGGGCCCTCGCCTGCCGCGAGCCGGGTTGGCAATCGGCTTCTCGCTTGCGGTCCTGGCCCCCCGAGTTAGGCTCCGCCGGGCTCATGCAACGAATCCTGCTCCCGCTCTTGTTGGTGCTGCTCGCCGCGTCCGGCCTCGTCAGCTGCGGTACGCCGTTACCCAACTATCCCTATGCCAAGGAACCTGACCCGCGCCGAGCGGAGTACGTGATTGGGGTGGGGGACTCGCTGCGCATTCGCATCTGGAAGAACCCGGAGCTGAACACCGACATCCAGGTTCGACCGGATGGCACGATCACGATGCCCCTGATCGGGGACGTCCACGCGGCTGACCTGACCCCCACCCAGCTGAAGCACGAGATCAAGAAGAAGATGTCGGTCTTCATCAAGGACGAAGCCGCCGTGGTGACGGTGGCCGTCACCGACGTCCGGAGCTACCGCGTGACGGTGTCGGGCAACGTAGCGCAGCCCGGCGTGCTGAGCGCAGAGCGCTACCTCACGGTACTGGAAGCCATCGCGCTGGCCGGAGGCCCGAACCGCTTCGCTTCCCCCGCGGAAACGAAGGTCATCCGCGTGGGCAGCGACGGCAAGGTGCGCCACATCCCCATACGCTACGACCTGCTGGCTGAGGGCGAGCACCTGGAGATGAACCTGGTGCTGCTGCGCGGCGATCAGGTCTTCGTCCCCTGACCGGCGGGCTCGCTCGATCAGCGGCGCAGCGCGTTGACCGCGTCGCAGAGCCTCCCAATCACGATCCACCACAGCACCAGACCCAGCCCCGGCACCACCATCGCCGCGAGGATCAGGTTCTGGCTGAGCGGCTCGGCGTCCACACGATGCCGCTGGATGTAGCGATTGTAGTCGGTGGCGAAGCCGGGCAGGACGTTGAACACCCAGTACAGGTTCAGCAAGGGCACGAACAACAGGCCCACCGCCTTTCCTGGCGTGGTGCGCGCGTTTCCGTCTTGAATCGCCTGCCAGCACCTGTACAGCAGCACGAACTGGCTGATCCAACCCAGCACGAAGCCGATCGGTGCCATGGCTGCCAAGAAGGCCAGCTTGGGCTGAACCGCCGCCAGCGCGCCAAGCGCGATCGTCAGGACCAGCCCACCGAAGAGGGCGCCCCGGTACGCCCACTTGTTGACGGAGACGTCGCCTCGCGAGCCCTGTACGCTGGCCGGGCTCGGTTCGTACGGTGCGGCGCTCGGGAGCTCGGGGTAGGCACGGGTCGGATCGTAGGCCTTGTGCTGCCCAAAGCCGTCCGCGAGCGAGCCCATGGCCTGTCGTGGCCCTGTGGCGTCGGGCGCCACGACGTGACTGCCGCTGGGGCTTGCGTCCAGCGCCGCGGCACCCACGGCTTGTGCCGAGGTGCTCGGCGCCGCCAAGCCATGCGCCGCAAGCTCTGACTCCAGGAGATCCGCGACGGACGGCTGCGGTTCCCGCGGTGCCTCGTCCTCCTCGTCGAACGGAGCCATCCCCACCTGAGTGGGTGTGAAGCTCCGCTTGCGCTCCGGGAGCCGCGGCTTGGGGTTGTCGGGGATGGTTGGCGTGGGCGCCGTCGGGGGCGGGCTGACGAACGGAGGGATTGGCGCAGGAGCACCCGCCGCTGGAAGTGGCGCGGGTGGATGAGAGCTGGGGTGAAGGCGACCGTCTTCACCTGGCACCAGGCTGTAGCGGCCCGCCTCCGCGACCGACCGGTCCATCACGACGGTCGCTTCCTCCTCGTCTTCGGCGCTGAAAGGCAGGCTGCCAGGCGCGCTGGACTGCGCCCCGCTGGGGCCGGAGAGGCCCGGCTTCGGCGCCTGCATCGGGACCGGACGAATCGGCTCCAGGGGCT
>JAGQIY010000311.1 GCA_020430865.1 Myxococcales bacterium | reverse complement strand
CGCCGACGCCGTCGTCAACCGTTCGTATCCCCTGGGAACCAAGGCGTCCCTGAACCTGCAGCTGGAACGGCTGCCAGCGACGCTACAGATTTCGTCGAACGTGAAGGACGCCATCGTGAGCGTCGATGGCAAGGACTTCGGGCCGGCACCGGTCAGCGTGCTGCGGCCCCCCGGGCGCTACTCGGTGCTGGTGAACCGGGACGGCTTCGAACCATACGAGGCCACGGTCAACGTGAAGCCGGGTGAGGAGTCCGCGCTGCGTGCGACGCTGGTCGAGGAGCGTTTCCAGCTCACCAAGCAGTGGTGGTTCTGGGCGGGCGCCGCCGCCGTCGTCGTCGGGGGCGCCGCGCTGACCTACTACCTGACTCGCCCCGATCCGGAGCCAAAGCCATACGACTCGGGTAGCACCGGATGGCTGGTCGAACCGATCCGCTTCTGACAGCGAGCTAGACCACCTTGTGCAGGTAGCGTCCGCGTCGATAGGCGTGGAGGTAGATGAACGCGAACAGCACGTTGGTCAGTACCAATACTTGCCACAGGGAAACTTGACTCCTGCCGAAGAGGTACACGGCCAGGATGCTCAGCGGGAGCTGGATCAAGAGCACGACCGAGCAGTCGATGAGTAGCGTGAAGCGTGTCGCGCCCGCGCCCTGAATCGCCGAGCCGAGCACCACGCCCACGCCGAACATCACGTAGCTCGGCGCGACCCAGCGCAAGTAGGCCATGGCCTGGCTCACCACGCGGGGGGAGTCATCGAAGAAGCTGACGATCGCCTCGCCTGTTCGCCAGTACACCAGCGCCAGGGTGGCCATCGTGATCGCGTTGTAGAGCGCCGTGATCCAGCCGCTCTGCTTCGCGCGCAGCTCCCGCTCGGCGCCGAGGTTGGTGCCCATGAAGGTCTGACTGGCCGAGCCCCAGCCAAGGCTCATGAACAGCCCCATCCTTTCCAGGCGGAATCCAATGCCGAGCGCCGTCGTCGCGCTCGGGTCATCGGCCGTGGTGAAGGCGCGGTTGACCAACGATTGCGTGGCGAGCATCGCCAGGATGCGCACGACCAGCTGCGCGCTGCTGGGCCAACCCAGGTCGAGGATGCGCCCCATCAGCCGGAAGTCCGGGCGGCTCTTCCACTCGCGCTCGAACAGGCCGAAGCGGCGGATCAACAGGTAGATCAGCGGCACCAGGGTGATCGCGCGGCAGATCACCGTGGACCAGATCGCGCCCATCAACTCCAGGCGGGGGATCCCGAGCGCTGCGGCGATGGGCGGTCCCCAGCTGAAGACGTCGGGTGCATGTCCCGGGCCGTACACCATCAAGATGCTCAGAAAGAAGTTGAGCACGTTGGCGCCGAGCAGGAAGGCGATGGGCATCTTGGAGCTGCCCAGCGCGCGCGGCAACGCCGTGAGGTGCAGCAGGAAGAACATCGTGAAGCTTCCGCCAATGCCAACGCGCACGTAGCTCGTACCAAGGCGCGCTACGTCGCCCTTGGCGCCGACCACGTCGACCATCAGGGTCTCGGCGCCGAAGATGCCGATCAGCAAGAACAGCAGCGCGAGCCCGCCCATCACCAGAACCGATTGCCAGGCGATGTGCCGCGTGCCGCGCTCGTCGCCCTCGCCGTGGCGACGGCTCATCAAGGCCACGGTCGCGATGCTCAGGCCATAGCTGATGATCGAGCCGAGCGCGGTCAGCAGATCGCAGATCCCCAGGGCACCAAGCGCCGGACCAGCGATCTCGTCCTCGAGACGCGAGATGACGTAGGCATCGACCAGGTTGAAGGTCGTCTGCAGACCCATTCCGAGGCCAAGAGGTGCGCCGAAGCGCAACACCTGCCACCAGAGGTTGCCTTCCAGGATGCGCTTGCGCGCCCGGTCGTCGAGCTCGGGCTCGAGGCTCACTTCCTCTGTGGGCGGTGCGCTCATGGTTGCGAGGCTAGCTCGTGGTGTCCCGAGTCTGGTTGGCCTTCGCCTTCGGTTTGCGCTTTGCGCCCTGCGCTTGCTTGCCATCGGCGCCGGTGCGCTCGAAGCACGTCTCGGGAACACGCAGCTGCCGGCGCAGCGCCTCGGTGGCGACCACGAAGCGCGACGTGACCGGGTCATTGTATCCGCTGGTCGCGCTCATTCCGGCATCCTGCGGCAGGCGGGCCAGATAGAACTCGCTGACTCGCCCCATCAGGAGCTCGCGCAGGTACTTTCCGAGCATGGATGCGAGCATCACCAGCCGATGCCTGGCGTCTACATCCATCATGAAGTGTAGCTGACCGACACCAGGGAAGTGGTAGGCCGCGTGGGTGCGCTTCTGCGAGAGCACGGCGTGGAGCTGGCCGGAGAGAGGACCAAAGAAGCGGGAGTAGTCGCCGATCCCTCCGACCTTTCCGCATACCGCATGCACATCTTGCCCCGCGGAATCGCGAAGCGCCAGCACCAGCTCCTCCATCGCGTGGAGGTTGCGCACGAAGCGGTTGATACCGTCGCGCTTCGCTGCGTTGAGGCGCTCGGTACACACGATGCTGCTCTTGGCGCTGAGCAGTCGAATGCCGTCTCGCTCGAGCTTGTCCAGGTGCAAGCGCACGCGGTCGACGAGCTCCGGGGGGGCGACGAACGCCTCGTGCGCGTGGCCCCAGCAGTGAGCCGATAGGCCGTTCGGACACGGCGACTGCAGAAGCTCCGCAGACTCCAGCGCGAGCGCTCGTAACAGATCTTCAGGCTGGTCTGGGGGTGAGGGTTCGAGGCGCTCCACCACCGCGCGCGCCCAGGCCTCGCCCAGGGCGACGCTGCCGTGCTTGAGCAGGCGCTTGCTGTCGTCCAGATCCCGAGCGAGCTGACCCCGGGGGCGACGTGTCAGCCGGGGCAGGCCGGCCTGGGTGACTTCCGCCATCACCGCGCTCACCAAGAGGGGACCGAGCCGCGCGCCCAGACCGTTCTCGTCGACACCGATCTGAAAGCGGTTGGGGGCCTGGGGGTGGGCGTCGGGATCGAGGGCTGAGTTCGCGTCGGGCATCGGGCTGAAGAAAGGTGAACTGAGCGGGCTCTGGCCGGGCGCGCGCAGCAGGTGGGGCAACGCAGCGTTGCGCGGGACGAGCTTCTCTCCGCGCGCAGGGCGTCTTAAGTTCATCCGTCCGCGATGCCAAGCATCCCTTCGTTGAGCCGTCGTCAATGGCTTGGAGCCCTCGCCGCAGGGGGCCTCTCCGGTGGCGTTTTCGGCTGCGAACGCGGAGGCGCTGGCGAAAGAACCAGCAAGGAGGCGACTTCGATGACCGCACCCGATCAGGCCTCGACTCGGCGTGGTACGCGTGGCCGCATGCCAGCGATCTTCGTGGGGCACGGCGCACCGTTGCTGGCCGTGGACGCGGAGAAGGGCGCGCCGCTGGTCGACTGGGGGCGTGAGATCAGTCGCGAGTTCGGTAAGCCCCGGGCGGTGCTCAGCATCTCTGCACACTGGACGACGCGGGGAGACGTGCTGGCGCTGGGGCCGCTCCAGCGTCGAGAGCTGATCTACGACTTCTCTGGTTTCCCGGAGGAACTATACCGAGTTCGGTATCCGGCGCCAGGTGGCGACCTGATCGCCAGGGACGTCGCTGCCAGCCTGGCGAAGCTCGACGGTGTGTCCCTGATGGAGACCGAGCGCGGGCTCGACCACGGTACCTGGACTCCGCTGGTGCATCTGTGGCCCCAGGCCGACGTGCCGATCCTTCAGCTGTCACTGCCCATGACGTGGAGCGGAAGACGCTGGTTCGACCTGGGTCGCGCCTTGGCGCCGCTGCGCGACGCGGGGGTGGTCATCATGTGCAGCGGCAACGTGACCCACAACCTGGGCAAGGTGGACTGGCGGCCGAACGCCGGCGTCCCGCAGTGGGCTGCGGAGTTCGACAGATGGGTGGAGGAGAGCCTGAACGGGTTCCGTGCGGATGAACTGATGAACTACAAGATTCACGCCCCGGCGCTGGCGACGAATCATCCGACGGAGGAACACTGGGCTCCGCTCATCGTGGCCGCCGGGGCCGCCGGGGAGAGCCCGAAGGTGAGCTACCCGGTAAGCGGCTGGGAGTTCGGCTCGCTGTCCAGACGATCCGTGCAATTCGTGTAGTCAGCATGTGGCAAGGTCGGCGCTGTGTGGCACCCTGGCGCCCAGCGGCTTCTCGCCGGGGCTGGTGTGGGTGGAGTGCCGCGAGACTCCCCCGAGTAGATTGCGCATCCAAGGACACGGTCTTTTGGGCTAGGCTCGCTTGCCACCATGCCGGCAACCAAGGATTCAGAGGGGAGGGAAGCCAAGCGCGCTGGCTCCCGGAAGACGCTGTTTCGAAGTGGGTTCGTGCCTATCAGGGCGTCGCACGTTGCCGCTGCGTGTGCAGTAGCGGCGAGTGTCGTGGCGTTGCCCGGCCTCGCCTCCGCGGAGTCGGTGATCAAGCGGCCCGGAGCACACCCCAGGTATGCCTTCGAGCTGGAACCTCACCTGGTGTTTCAATGGGAGAATCGCTGGGGCGATGACGATGGCCTGGGCCCGGGGGCGCGCTTCAACATCCCGTTCCTGGACAACGGCCCTATCTCCTCGATCAACAACAACATGGCGATCGGCATCGGCTTGGATCTCACGCTGGGCGACAACGACTGCCGGTACTGGTACGGCGCCTACCGGGTCCCCGGGGATCGCTACGACTGCAGCGTCACCGAGCTGTGGGCGCCAGTGGTCCTGCAGTGGAACTTCTTCATCACCGATATCATCAGCGTGTTCGGTGAGCCTGGGATTGCGTTCGTCCACCGCAGCTTCGAGGGTGACTGGTACTGCACCAACAACCCGGGGGACGTGTGTCACTACGACGACACGGACAACGAGCTCGAGGGCGTCTTCTGGGGCGGCGCGCGCTTCCAGTTCAGCGACGTGGTCGGGCTCACCGTCAGGCTCGGGACGCCGTACGTCTCGGTGGGCGCGAACTTCTTGTTCTAGAGTCTGGGCTGTGAACGGTACTCCGCTGTCCCGGGTCTCCGCGTACTCGATCGCAGGGGCCGCGCTCCTCTTCGGGCTGGGGCAGCCGCTCGGCGGCTGTGGTGGCCGCACGGATGACCAGGCTGGTATCGGTGGTGGCGCGGGCTCCTCGGGGAGCGGAGGTTCTGCTGGAGCGGCGGTGTGCGCCTTGCCGGTTCAATCAGGTACCTGCAACGCCTACTTCCCTCGCTGGTGGTTCAACGCGGAAACGGAGGCGTGTGAGCCGTTCGTGTATGGCGGCTGCGAGGGCAACGAGAACAACTTCGAGACCGCCGAGGACTGCCTGAAGCGTTGCGCGTCGGGGAGCGTGGGGGACCCTTGCCAGTCCATTCGTTGCGCGGCTGGCGACGTGTGCGTGTACTTCAGTGACGCCGCTGGCTGTGGGACACCCTGCGACTTGGATCACGGCTGCCTGAACGGAGGGGAATGCCGCTGTGCCTCGAGCTGCCCCGGGTGCGATGACTGCGCACTCGTGTGTCGTTCCAGCTGACGCTCTCCCCACACTGAGATATTTCAACCCTCAAGGAATCCTGAAGGGCGGGGGCTCCGCTCTCACCCGCCTCGGGTGCGTCACGTGAGCAAGCCACCGCGCCATTCAGCGCTTTCGGGGACAGCGCGCCTTCTCTCACTGCCGACCGGAGCATAGACTCTCAGCGTCTTGCGACCTTCAGGAGCTTCCTCATGATCCGAATCGGACTGTCTCTTTGCGTGTGTTTCTCTCTGGCCGCAGCCGCGTGCGGCGGCGCGACCGACATCGACTACCAGGGCCCCGACGCCGGTGACACGGGAGGCGTTGGCGCCGACGGCGGCACGGCCGGGGCAGGTGCCCAGGGCGGCAGCGACTCCGTGGGAGGCTCGGGAGCAAACGGGGGAGATGGCGGCAATGGTGGGAGCGCTGGCGCTGGAGCGGCCGGCGCTGGCGGGTCTCCGGGAGGAAACGGTGGAGGCGCCGGGACGGGACAAGGCGGCGGAGGCAACGGTGGCGTTGCCGGCACCGCTCAGGGGGGCAGCGGCGGCAGCACGATGATCATGTGCAACGACCCAGGTGACTGCCCGCCTGCTCCCGGTGGGTTGCCCGTTCAGGTCGACGCGTGCTGCACGCCTCAGGGCACCTGTGGTGTGAGCTCGAGCCTGATCGGCGGTGGCCAGTGCATCGAAGGCGGGCAGCCGGGACAGCCAAGCACCGAGTGCATGGACTTCAGCCAGGGCGGCTTCACGCTGAAGGGCTGCTGCAGGCCTGATGGCACCTGCGGGATTCTCGATACGTTCCTGGGACTTGGTTGCGTCGATCCCTCGCAGTTCGGGGCACCTGGCGGCGGCGGTACCTGTACGCCGTGAGACCTTCAAAGGTCGAAACGACCGCCGAACGTCAGCGAAGTGCTCAGGTGATGGACGTACGCGCTCTTCAGGTAGGTGCGTCCGTTGCTGAACTGACGCTCGACGTAGGACCCTTCGAGTCCCAGCGTGAACGCCGTTCGTTCCCCCAGCTCGATGTCCATTTGCGGGCCCGTGTGCAGCTCCCAGCCCGTGCTCTTGAGCGTGTCCGGCTCGTCGATCTGGTCTGAGCCATCTTCGAACACGCCCAGGGGGCCGGCGCCCAGCAGCCAGCCCAGGCGGTTTCCGTTCAGGTTCAAGGGAAGCCAGGTGGCTCGCAGCTCGAGCCCGATCGCGTCGAAGCGGTGGCCGCCCAGCAGGCGAGAGTAACTCGCGCCCAGCCCGAGCTCGAAGCTCGGCGCGAGCTGGACTCCCAGCACGCCGCGTACACCCAGGGACCAGGGTGGAGAGTCCCCGGAACGCACCGAGTAGTGTGCGTCGTCTCCCGCCCCGTTCATCGCCACGATTGGACTCGCTACCAGCTCCGCGTGGAGGTTGAAGGCAAGGCCGCCAGGGTCTGGGGTCGGGCTCTGCTCGGCCACTGGGGCGAGCGCGAGCTGGGCGATGAGAAGCGTGAGCATGGCCGGGGTAGGCAAGCGTCGTGCCGAGATGGTTCAACCCGCACTCGTAGAAGATCCTGGGGGGAAAGATCAGAGGGCCAGGCTGCCGCCCACCACCAGGGACAGGCTGGTCTGGATCACGTGCCCCTCCTGCAGGGACGAGGCGCCGTTCGAGAAGCGACGAAGGCCGAGCCCGCCCTCGAGCGCGAGCGTCAGAGTGGTCAGCCTGCGGTCCGTCTGCCAGCTGATCAGCGGTCCGGCGCGCAGCTCCGTGCCGACACCGAACAGCGTCGCGTCGTCCGCGCCTCGCAGCTGTGGTTCCCAGTTCACGCTTGGCCCAAACCCGACATAGACCCCGGCCTTGCTGCGAGGCCGCTCGAGGGTGTGGCTACGAT
>JAGQIY010000310.1 GCA_020430865.1 Myxococcales bacterium | reverse complement strand
TACTTAAGTCGCCCCAGAGCAGCTCTCCGAGCGCCGTGCCACCTTTCATGCCGCCGTACCAGGCCATGACCAGACCATCGACTCGATCAACCCAGCCCGCGACGGTGATCGCCGAGCCGCCTTCGAGCACCACGATCGTCGTCTCCACCAGCTCGCTCACTCGAGAGATCAGCGCCTGATGCTCCGCTGACAGTGCCAGCGTCTCCCGGTCGCCTCCCGGGCGCCCTGGGATCGACTCGCCCTCGTCCTCCTTCGTCAAACCCACCACGACGATCGCGACCTTCCGACTGGCCAGCGCGGTCTCGTCGTCAGCGGTGAGCACGTCGTGGTCGATGTGGAGCGGCGTGGCCTTGAGCCGCGCGGAAATTCCAGCCAGGGGTGTGACCACGTCGAGGGGCTGGCTGTTGCTGCTGCCCGCGTCGCCCAGGTTGATGGCGTCGCTCAGGCTACCGATCACCGCGACCTGTGCTGCGTTCGAGCTACCGAGGGGCAGCGCTCCCGAGTCGTTCTTCAGGAGCACGAGGCTCTGGCGAGCGACCTGCAGCGCGAGCGCGCGGTGCTCCGGGCTGGCGACGACGCTCTCGGGGACCTGCTCGGGCTCATCGAGGCCAAACGTGAGCTTCGTGCGCAGGATGCGTCGCACGGCGGAGTCCACCAGCGCGCCGTCGAGGCTGCCGTCGTTGACGCCGTCGATCAGCTTCTTGCCATAGATCTGGTCCTTCGGCATCTCGATGTCGAGCCCCGCGTCGAGAGAGGCGCCCGTGTCGTGGGTACCGAACACCCAGTCGCTCTCCACGAAGAACTTGAAGCCCCAGTCGTCGCGCAGGATCTCCGTCAGCAGGTGACGATTTTCCGCGCAGTATTCTCCGTTGAGCTTGTTGTAGGCGCTCATCACGCTGCCCACGTTGGCCTCCTTCACCGCAGCCTCGAAATGCGGCAGGTAGATCTCGCGCAGCGTGCGCTCGTCCATGTTCGCCGACACCTGAAAGCGGGACTCTTCGATGCTGTTCGCGGCGAAGTGCTTGGCGCTGGCGATCACGTGCTGCTGCGCGCCCTGGATGAAGGCGACGCCCATGCGGCTCAGGTGGTGCACGTCCTCGCCGTAGGTCTCCTGAGCGCGCCCCCAGGCCGGGTGCCGCAGGATGTTGATGGTCGGGGCGAGGAGCACATTGGCGCCGCGGGCGCGCGCCTCTGCGCCCATCGCCTCACCCACGCGGTACTCGAGCTCGGGATCCCAGGTCGCGCCCCGCGCCATTCCGACGGGAAACGTCGTGGTCTGCCCCACAGCCACTCCGCGCGGTCCATCTACCATGCGGAAACCCGGAACACCGAGGCGCTCGTTGTCCGCCGTGGGGTAGATCAGGTCGCTGGGAAAGAGCTCGGTGCCGTGCATCTGCGCGACCTTCTCTTCCAGCGACATCCGCCCCAGCCAGTCGTCGACTCGAGCCTCGATGGCGGGATCCAGTCCGTCCTGTTTGGGCTCGTCCACGACCTCTGCATCCTCTCCACAGCTCACCAGCAAGACGGCGGCGCACAACGTCCCGAGCAGTGAGCTCGAAATGCGCCTCACCCCCAACCCCACTGCCCGCCTATCCAAGCGCACCATGGACGCTAGAGTAAAGGAACACCTCGGTGACCGCTCTCCCAACTGCGCCAGCGCGACCGAGGTAAGAGAAGCCATGGACGATCGCGAACGCTGGAACCAACGGTATCGGGACGGCAGCCACCGCGGCGCCGGACCTCACCCCTGGGCCGTCGAAGTCGCCGACGCCCTGCCCCGTCGCGGCCGAGCGCTGGATCTGGCGGGCGGCGTCGGAGCGCTGGCGATCTGGCTGGCGCAGCGCGGGCTCGAGGTGACCCTCGCGGACGTCTCCGAGGTGGCCCTGGATCTGGCTCGAGAGCGGGCCTCGGGGTCGGGGGTGAGCTTGCACCTGAGCCAGGTGGATCTGATGAATCGAGCCGAGCTCGACGCGCTGGGAGACGGCTGGAGCTTGGTCTGCTGCACGAACTACTTTCAGCCCGACGTCTTCTCCTGGATTGCTCAGCGCCTGCTCCCCGGCGGGCTCTTGCTGTTCGCGCAACCGAGCCTGCAGAACCTCGAACGACATGCGCGCCCCAGCGCTCGCTTCCTCGTCGACCCGCTGCGCCTCGACCCGTTGCTCAACGGGTTGCTGGTGCTGGAGCGCTTCGAAGGCTGGACGCCGGGTGGCATCCACGAGCTTCGCCTGCTCGCCCGCAAGGCTTCCAATCTCTGGACCCGCTGAGTAAACGCTAGTCGATGCAGAACCGCTGGTTTCATCCGCCCGCGCTCCACAGCCCAGGCCCTGGGCGAGAGCGCCGCGTCGGCTGGCTCGAGCTGTTCTACGACCTGATCTACGTCGCGCTGATCATCCAGCTCGGGAACATGCTGAGCGAGCACGTCGGGCTCGCGGGCACGGTGGCGTTCGCGGGTCTGTTCGTGCCGATCTGGTTCACCTGGACGGGCTTCACCTTCTATTCCAACCACTTCGTCACCGACGACTTCGTGCACCGCGCACTGGTCTTCGTGCAGATGTTCGCCATCGGCGGCGTGGCAGTGAGTGTGCCAGGTCTTTTCCGCAAAGAATTTTTTGCGTTCTCGGCGTTCTATGCCCTGGCGCGGCTGATCATGGTGGCGCTCTACTTCAGGGCGTGGCGCCACGTCTCCGTCGCGCGCGCCCTGGCCCGCCGCTACGTGATCGGATTCAGCGTCGGCGCGCTGCTGTGGTTCAGCGCCGCGTTCTTGCCCTGGCCGTGGGTGCTGCCGGTGTGGGGCGCAGCCATGCTGATCGATCTGAACAGCGTGCTCAGCCAGACGGCGCGCACCCTCACGGCGCAGCACCCACCGGACACCCAGCACGCGACCGAGCGCTACGGCCTGCTCACGATCATCGTGCTCGGGGAGTCGTTCGTGAAGGTGCTCTCCGCCGTCAGCGCCGACGGCCTGCATCGCACGACGTTCTTGATGTGCGGCTGCGTGCTGTTCATCTGCTGCAGCCTCTGGTGGATCTACTTCGACGACGTCGCTGGCTCACGCATCAAACCGGGGCGCCTCACGCCGTTCTTCTGGATCTACTCCCACCTGCCGCTGACGATGGCGATCACCTCCGTGGGGGTCGCCGCCAAGAAGGCGGTGTTCTTCGACCCCGGGAGCGTCGCGCCCACGAAGTATCGCTGGTTCTTGTGCGGCACCCTGGCGTTCGCGCTGTTCTGGGTCGCGGTGATCGACAGCATCACCGAGCGTCGCCAAGCGGAGCTGAGCGATCGCACGCGCGTGCAAGACCCGCTTCGCTTCGGCGTTCTTCGTCTTGCTGCTGGCGCCAACCGGCGCCGTGATGCCTGCGTGGGGCTTCGTCGGCCTGGTCACGGCGGCGATGTTCATCCAGGTGTTGATCGACCTCGCGATGGCGCCCGAGGCGGATCCCGAGGCCGCGCACCCACGAGCACATCGCGCTGTTCTCCTCGGAGAACGCATTGCCCGCGGCGGCGCCCTCGACTCCCAGCGGCAGCTTCACGCTGCGGCGCCGCACCGCAGGCGAGGCCATTCGCCGAGGCACGCCGAACGCACTGCGCAAGGACGTGTACTTCTATCTGATGGAAGGCAGCTGGACCCGCTTCTTCATCGTGGTCGTCATCGCCTACCTGCTGATCAACGTGGTGTTCGCCGGACTGTTCTTGCTCGATCCGAAGTGCGTCAGCAACATGCAGAGCAACAGCTTCCTCGAGGCGTTCGCCTTCAGCGTGCAGACCATGTCCACCATCGGCTACGGCGGCATGGCACCCGCGACTCCCTACGGCCACGCGCTGGTGACCATCGAAGCGTTCATCGGCCTGATGGGTGTCGCGTTGGCGACTGGTCTGCTGTTCGCGAAGGTCTCGCGCCCCGTCTCCAGCGTGCTGTTCAGCAACGTGCTGGTGGTTACCCAGCGTCACGGTCGACCAAACTTACATTTCCGCTTGGGAAATGCCCGAGGCAACGACATAGCCGAGGCGTCGATCCGCGTGTCCGTGGCCAAGGACGAGGTGAGCCCGGAGGGGCACCGCCTGCGACGCCTGTACGACCTGAAGATGGAGCGCGACACCAGCCCGATGTTCGTCCTCAGCTGGTCGGTGTTCCACGTCATCGACCAGGACAGCCCGCTGCACGGCCTCTCCCACGCCGACCTGCTGGAACAGGACGTGAGCGTGATCGTCAGCATGATGGGGCACGATGGCACGTACGCTCAGAGTACCCACGCACGCCACCTCTACGCGCCGGAGGACTTCCGCTTCGGTGAGCACTTCGTCGACGTGATCTCCCGCCTCGATAACGGGCGCTTGCTGGTCGACTACACGCATTTCCACGAGACCGTCCCCGACGTCGCGCCAAAGGCTCCGCCTCCCCACGCTCGGGAACCCACGAGCGCTCCGGATCCCGGCACGGAGGATTGAGGATCCCCGCAAGCAGTGCGCGTCAGAAGGACGAGGCGCAAAGCTTGCGAGCCGCGCACCACTGGCCAGCCCCAGCACGGCGTAAAACCCGCGAAACCACGAGCAATTTTGGCACGCGATCTGCTTTTCACGCAGGCAGCTACGCTCCCGACGGAGCCGCCGCGTGGCGCGTCGCGGCTCGCGGAGCCAGCTCCTCACCCAACCGGTCCCAGCACACGGCTCTCCCCGCCAGAGAGCGAAAGGATTCGAAGACCATGGCAGTCACCGTCGATGAAGTGATGAACCGCGAAGTGTTCAGCGTGAAACCCGAGGACTCGCTGGACGACGCCGCCGCGCTCCTGGAGCGCCATCGCATCTCCGGTGCGCCCGTGCTCGACGCCGACGGCGTTCCGGTCGGCATGATCTCTCTGCGCTGTCTCGGCGCTCCAGGCTCGACCTTGGTACGCGAGCGCATGACGCAGCCGGTGATGGCCGTACCAAGCGGTGCGAGCCTTGAAGCCGCGTCGCTGCTGCTCTCGGAGCTGGACCTGCATCGCGCGATCGTGGTGGACCCCGACGGCAAGCTGATCGGTATCGTGACCAGCCTGGATCTGTTGCGAGGGCTGCTCGGCGTACCAACCCCTCACCCCCATGAACAGCCGCCGCCCGACGACCTGACGGGCCTCGTCTGGAGCGACGATCAGCCCCTGACGCCCGGTGTCGCCGAGGGGTTGCCCCAGGGCCCTGGATTGCTCGCCCTGGTTCACGGCGGAAAGGGCCGCCCTGAACGCATCGTCTGGGCCGAGGCGGCGACGGGGATCCGTGGCCGCGTGACCCACCTGCTGAAGAACTCCGGGCACATCACGCCGCACTTGCTACCGGCTCTGGAGGCTGGTGAGCTGCGCCTACGCTACGCTGCCAGCGAAGACACCGCTCGCCGCATGATGGCCTTGCGCAAGCTGCTGCTCGATGCCCGAAACAAAGCCCGCCAGACCAGCTAGCTCGAAGCTCCAAGCGCCCTGGAGCTGCGCGCCAGCGCAGATCCTCGAAGCAGCCGAGAGTCGCGAAGCCGGGCTGAGGGAGTCCGAGGTCGCCGAGCGCCGCGAGCGCTACGGTGAGAACCAGCTGGCGACGGCGCCCAAGAAGAGCCTGCTCCTGCGCCTCGCCGCTCAGTTCACCGACGTGACGGTGCTGGCGCTGATCGCGGCCGCGGTCATCGCCGTGGTCCTGGGTCAGCTCGAGGACGGGCTCACACCCCTCGAGCAGTTCGGCGACGCGATCGCGATTGGCGTGATCGTGATCCTCAACGCACTGATCGGGCTCATTCAAGAAAGCCGTGCGGAAAAAGCACTCGAGGCACTGGCGGGACGGGCGGCGCCCACGGCGCGTGTGCGTCGCGACGGCAAGGAGCACGACCTCCCCGCTCGTGAACTCGTGCCTGGGGACATCATCGCGCTGGAAGAGGGCTCTCGAGTCCCAGCGGACGCGCGCCTGATCGAAGGTCACTCGCTGGCCACCAATGAATCCGCTTTGACCGGCGAGTCGATGCCGGTCGAGAAGAACGCCGAGGAGATCCTCCCGGAATCAACCGATCTCGCAGATCGTCGCAACTGCCTGTACCTTGGCACGTTCGTCACCCGAGGTAAGGGGCACGCCGTGGTCACGGCCACCGGCATGGACTCGGCGCTCGGCGAGATCGCCAGGCTACTGGAGAGCGTGGAGGCGCCGGAGACGCCGCTGCAGCGCGACCTGCGCCGGTTTGGGATCCAGGTCGTGCTGGTTTGCCTGGTGCTCGGCGTGATGGTGTTCATCGTCACCTTCCTGCAAGGCCAGGCCAGTCTGCGCGTGCTGCTGCTGACGGCGGTCAGCCTCGCGGTCGCGGCCATACCCGAGGGCCTGCCCGCCGTGACCACCATCGTCCTGGCCCTGGGTGTCCAGCGCATGGCGCGACGCGAAGCCCTGGTGCGCAAGCTGCCAGCAGTGGAGACCCTGGGCAGCGCGGACTTCATCTGCACGGACAAGACCGGCACGCTGACTCAGAACCGCATGACCGTGCGGCGCGTGGCCAACCTGGAGCACGAGCAGGCGCTGGAAGACGACACAGGCGAGATGGCTCTCCCAGCCGACCTCGCGCAGAGCTTCTCCCGGCTGATCCTCGCGGCACGCTACACTCCTGCCGCACGGATACACAACGGGCGCGTGGTCGGCGATCCGACCGACGCCGCGCTGCTCAACTTCCACCTGGCGCACGTCGACGAGCCAGCTCCGACCAGCAAGCGCGAGCTACCCTTCGACGCCGAGCGCAAGCTCGCCAGCGCCGTCGTCGACCTGGACGGACCTCAGTTGTTCGTGCACGGCGCGGCCGAGGCGGTGCTGGAACGCGCGAGCAAGCTCTGGAAGGACGGCGAGAAGCAAGCGATTGGAGCGGCTGAACACGAGCGATTGGACGCGATCCAGCGCGACTGGGGTCGCGCGGGATTGCGCGTGCTGGCTCTGGCCCAGCGCGAGCTCGAGGTCGACCATCCCGATCAGGAGCTCGAACAGGATCTCTGCCTGCTCGGCCTGGTCGGCCTCAGTGATCCCCCGCGTCCAGAAGTCAGCGCCGCCATCGAGAAGGCTGCTCGCGCCGGTGTGCGCACGGTGATGATCACCGGCGACCATCCGGTCACGGCCCAGGCCATCGCTCGCGAAGTCGGGATCGGGGGTGAGGAGCCCCAGGTGCTCGCAGGGTCCGAACTCGAGCAGCTGACGGACGAGGAACTAAAACTCCGCGCGGAAAATACATCCGTCGTGGCCCGCGCCACCGCAGCCCACAAGCTGCGCTTCGTCGAGGCCTTGCAGAGGCAGGGGCACATCGTCGCGATGACCGGAGATGGCGTGAACGACGCGCCGGCGCTGCGAGCCGCAGCGATTGGTGTTGCCATGGGGCAATCGGGGACGGACGTGGCGCGTGAGGCAGGGGATCTGGTGCTCGCCGACGACAACTACACGACGATCGTCGCGGCCATCGAAGAAGGCCGCACAATCTTCGCGAACATTCGTCGCTTCATCTTGTTCTTGCTCAGCATCAACGCCGGGCTAGTGTTGGCCGTACTCGTTGCGGCGTTGCTCGGCTGGCCGCCGCTCCTCACCCCCACGCAAATCCTATGGATCAATCTGGTGACGAACGGTCTCCCAGCCCTCGCGCTGGGAGCCGAGCCCGCCCACGGCGAACCCATGCTGCGGGGTCCGAGAGATCCCTCGGCACCTCTGCTCAGCTGGCGAGATTTCGGCTGGATCCTTGGCTACGGCGCGTTCATGGCCCTGCTCGGGCTGGGCGCGTACTGGTATCTCCGCGAGGATGCGCATCAGGCGCGCAGTGTCGCGTTCCTGGTGCTCTCCGTGGGTCCCTTGCTCCACGCCCTGAACTGTCGACACCCGACGCGCTCCTTGTTTCAGCTGGGTGTCTTCAGCAACCCGAAGCTGTGGGCTGCGATCGCGATCGGCGTCGTGCTCCAGGCGCTGGCTCTCTACACTCCCGGACTGGCAAAGGTCTTCTCGGCGTATCCCCTGTCCGGCAGCGCACTGGGTTGGGGTCTGGCGCTGTGCGCGCTGTTCTGGCTGGGCGGCGAGCTGCAGAAGGGCGTGGCTCGGCTGCTACGATCCAGCGCCAGCGACCGCGCGCCCGATTCCTCGCTGTGACCCCCGCCGTGATGCGGCGAACCGCTCGCGAGCGCTTCTCCGCAGGAGACAGACCCTGATGCCCGACTACACCGACAAACTCGTCAGCGTCGAATCCGCCATCAAGCGCATCCCTCCCGGTGCTCGCATCCTCATCGCCTCGGGCGCCGCCGAACCACTGGGACTGGTCGACGGTCTCGTCAGCTACGGGGATCATCTGGTGGGCAACGAGATCGTCCACTTGCTGACCCTGGGGCCCGCGCCCTACGTTGCGCCGGGGCTCGAGCGGCGCTTCCGTCACAAGGCGTTCTTCATCGGCGCCAACGTGCGCTCCGCGGTGCAGGAGGGGCGCGCCGACTTCATGCCGGTGTTCCTCTCGGAGATCCCGCGGTTGATCCGCGAGGGGCACGTCCCGATTCAGGTGGCGCTGATCCAGGTGAGCCCCCCAGATCGCCACGGCTATGTCAGCCTCGGCGTGTCCGTCGACATCGTGCACGCCGGCGTGGATGCGGCGGACCTGATCCTCGCGGAAGTAAACCCGAACATGCCGCGCGCCCTGGGCGATTCCTTCATTCACATGAGCCGTATCCACGCCTTGGTGGCCACCGAGGCGCCCTTGCTCGAGCTGGAAGCAAACCCGCAGAGCGAGGTGTGTCTTGAGATTGGCCGCAACGTCGCCAAGCTGATCCCCGACGGCAGCACCATCCAGGTTGGCATCGGCAGCATCCCGGACGCGGTGTGCGCCGCGCTTCACAGCCACCATGATCTGGGCGTGCACACCGAGATGTTCTCGGATGGCATGATGCACCTCGCGGAGGCGGGCGTCGTCACGGGGCGGCGCAAGAGTCGCTTGCCGGGCAAGATGGTGACCTCCTTCGTGATGGGCTCACGCAGGCTCTACGATTGGCTCCACGACAACCCACAGGTGGAGATGCGCGGCAGTGACTACACCAACGATCCGTTCGTGATCGCCGCGAACGACAGCATGATCGCCATCAACTCGGCGCTCG
>JAGQIY010000309.1 GCA_020430865.1 Myxococcales bacterium | reverse complement strand
GTCATCACCAGCGACCACGGCTTCTTGCTCATCGCTCCTGGCATCGGCACGGCGCAGGCCCATGGCCGCGCGATCGATCCTCACCGGCGCCATGTCTTCTCCAGCGTCGCCGCGGATCACACGGGGGAAGTCCGCGTGCCTCTGGCTGATCTGGGCTACGCCGACTCGCCGCTCCACGTCATGTTTCCCGAGACCACCGCCGTCTTCGACACCGGCAAGAGCTCGCAGAACTTCGTTCACGGCGGAAACAGCCTGCAAGAGCGTGTGATCCCAGTGTTGACCATCGTGCACAAGGCTGCAGCGGGCGGCAGCTTGCTCAAGTATCGCGTGAAGGCCAATCGCCAGCCCGACGTCGCCGGCATGCATCGCATGCTCTTCACCCTCAACGTCGACGCACAGACGGCCCTCGACTTCGGTAGCAGCCGCACCGTGGAGCTCGCGCTGCGCACTCCAGGCGGCGACGACGTCCAGGTGGAGCTGGTGCAAGTCCAAGGCAGCGACGGCAGCCCGGTCAAGCAACAAGCGGGCTCCATCCACGCCCCAGTCGGTGGCCAAGTCGAGGTCTTCTTCCGCTTGCTTGGGGGTGAGGCACAACGGGTGCCGATCGAGCTGTATCACCCCGGCGCCGCAGCCGACGTCGCACCGTTCGTCACTCAAGACCGCTTTACGGTCAGCGCCAGGGCCGTCGCAGTCGCTCCCAGAGAGCCCAGCGCACCTCCCCCCCAAATCCTCCCGGAAACTGCTGAAGCCGCGACGGAAACCGCTCCAGTCGCGCCGAACGCGGAGTCCGTCGCAGACTGGCTGGATGCCGTGCCAGACTGGGCGCGCAGCTTCTTCGCGCACCTACAAACCCACCGGAAGGTCACCGAACCCGAGGCCATCAAGCTGCTAGGCAGCGCGCGCGCCCTGCGACGCCTGTCCAAGGACTTCGAGAAGCACGCACAGAAGGCGCCATTCTTGATTCGCATCGAGATGGTGGCTGGCGTGAAACACTACGAGGTGGAGGGCAACAAATGAGCACGCTCACCCGAAAGGACATCAGCCACATCTTCGAGAAGCTGCGCACCGGCGTCGTCCCGGAGCGCGGCATCGACACCTTTGCCGTGGGGATCGAAAAGCAGCGCGGAGAGATCCACCGTCAGTTCGATCTGCTGAGGGACGGCGAGGGCTGCATCAAGTTTTTGCGCGGCGGTTATGGCTGCGGCAAGACCTTCATGAGCCGTCTGGCCGTGCTGGATGCCCAGCAGCAGAACTTCGCTACCAGCTTCGTGGTGGTGAGCGACAACGACCTGAAGTTTCACCGCTTCGACGAGGTCTACGCCAAGGTGATGGCGGAGCTCGGCACCGCCAGCTGCCCGCGCGGCGCGCTGGGAGACATCCTGGATCGCTGGGTTGGACGCATCGAGGACGCGCTGATCGACGCGGATGTCGATGAACACGCCCCAGACTTCGACGATCAGGTGCGCAAGCGCCTGAACGACGACCTCGCGACACACATGCAGAGCGAGGCGCCAGCAGACTTCGTACGCGTGATTCAGACCATCTTCGACCTCAAGCAAAAGGGCGAAGTGGGCGAAGCCGGGGCGCTCATCTCCTGGCTCTGCGGCAGCAGCAACGTGAGCGCGTCAGCGAAGAAATCCGCGGGGATCAAGGGCGAGATCACCAGC
>JAGQIY010000308.1 GCA_020430865.1 Myxococcales bacterium | reverse complement strand
CCTCGCTCGAGGCACCAGCTTGCTGGGCACCTGGAGCGCGGGGGACTCCGAGGCGCCCACGTACAGCTCGCGCAGCTCGACCAGTCGCTCGACTCCCGCCCAGACCGCCTGTCCGTCCGGCAGAGCCAGGCGAGTCACCCGGCCGTGTTTGGACAGCTCGGCTAGTCCATCGAGCCACCCGAGCTCGTCGGCGCTGCGTTCGCGCACGACTCCCAGCGTCTGCAGTGCGTCCGCGAGTTCATCGACATCGCGGACCGTCGGCCAGGCTTCATCCTGCACCCTCGCGATGGCCTCAGGGTCCAGCGCGCCGAGCTCGCTGGCCTGGGACGGCGAGAGCCAGCGCCTGGCTGAGACGGCCTGCGTACGGCGCTCCTCCAGCGGAGCGTCGTCGAGGAATGCGTATGGCCGCGCGCTCAAGATCTCGAGCGACAAGGGGGAAGGCTCGGTGAGGTCACGGGCGACCAAGCGCTTTCGCCCAGCGACCACCTCTGCCAGGATCGCCTCGAACGCCTGGACATCCATTGCCTCGACCAGACAGTCGTTGACGGTTTGCTCGACCAGCGGATGCTCCGGCACCTCTCGAGGACCAGCGAGGTTCTCCTGACAGGCTACCTGGTCTGGGAAGACCAGCGTCAGCAGATCTGCGGCGTTCATGCGCTGTAGCCTTGGCGGCACTCTTGATCCCCCGCGGAAACGCGGAATGGCCAGGGACCGGCTGGCGTTCCAGCGCCAGCGCGTCTCGAACATGGGTGCGACGAGCAGGGCCTGGACGAGCAACGGGCGCACCGTGTTCGGGTGCAGGTAGCGAAACACCTCCTCGAGAGGGAATGAATGCGTGGGGCCGAGGGAGAGGATCAGGGCGTCCTCCGTGGCGGCTGCCTGCAGCTCGAAGTTGAAGCGCTGACAGAAGCGCTTGCGCAGGCTGAGCCCCCAGGCGCGGTTGACGCGGCCCCCGAATGGCGCGTGGAGCACGAGCTGCATCCCACCGCTCTCGTCGAAGAAGCGCTCCAAGACCAGCGTGTCCTGGCTGGGCAAGCAGCCAAGCGCCTGGTGAGCCGCCGCCAGGTACTCGACGAACTGGGTCGCCGCCGCCCTGGGTACCGATGGGCTGCTGTGGCTCTCGGCCAGCGCGTCCAGCTCCGCGGCGGTTGGCGGCGCACCGAGCCGGTTCAACTCCTCATCGAGCCCCATCCGCAGCCGGCTCACGGCAGCCGACAGCTCATCCGTGCGGGCGGGTGCCTCGCCCAGCCAGAACGGGATGCTCGGTGGCAGGCCCCTGGCGTCCTCGACGCGCACTCTCCCCGGCTCCACCTTGACGATGCGCCAGGAGGCATTTCCCAACTGAAAAATGTCTCCCGCCATGCTCTCGATGGCGAAGTCTTCGTTGATGGTGCCGACGAAATAGCCTCCGGGATCGGCCACCACCTCGTAGTCGAAGGTGTCGGGGATGGCGCCTCCGTTGGTCATCGCGGTGAGGCGGGCGCCGCGGCGCGGCTTCAGCGATTCGCCGACCCGATCGTAGTGTAGATGGGCTCCACGGCGCCCTCGACGGGTCGTGAAGCCATCGGCGAGCATCTCCACGATCGCATCGAAGCTCGCCCGGGGGAGATCGCGGTACGGATGAGCCCGACGGACGAGCTCGAACAGCGCATCGGTCTGCCATTCCTCCTCTGCCGCGACCGCAGCGACCAGCTGCTGAGCGAGGATGTCCAGGGGCGCAACCGGGATCTGAACTCGATCCAGCTCGCCGCGCTCGAAGGCCTGGAGCAGCGCGACCTGTTCGACCAGCTCGTCGCGAGACAGGGGAAACACACGACCCTTGGGCACGCCGCCGAGGCTGTGACCGGCTCGCCCCACGCGCTGGAGCAGCGTGGCGATGCTGCGGGTCGAGCCCAGCTGACACACCAGCTCGACCGCGCCGACGTCGATCCCCAGCTCGAGGCTCGCCGTCGCCACCAGCGCGGAGAGCTCCCCGGATTTCAGCCGCTGTTCCGCACGAAAACGCTGCTCACGAGACAGCGAGCCATGATGCGACGTGACCTTGTCGTCGCCCAGGCGCGTCGCCAGGTGACGGGTCACGCGCTCGGCGACGCGCCGGGTGTTGACGAAGACGAGCGTCGTCCTGTGCTCGCGGATCAACTCGGCGACGCGGTCGTAGATCTCCTCCCACACCTCGCCCGCCATGACCGCTTCGAGCGGACTCGGGGGGACCTCGATCGCCAGGTCCAGGTGACGCTTGTGTCCGGTGTCGACGATGTTGACCGCTCGGGGGCGGCCGCGGCTCTCCTCCCCCCCCAAGAACTCGGCGACGCGTTCGATGGGCTTCTGAGTCGCCGACAGCCCGATGCGCACGAACCCTGGGGCCAGGGCCTCCAGGCGCTCCACGCTCAGCGCCAGGTGGCTCCCCCGCTTGTCCCGGACCAGGGCGTGGATCTCATCGACGATCAACGTGCGCACGCCCTTCAAGAGCTCGCGCCCACCCTTGCTGGTGAGCAGGATGTAGAGCGACTCCGGCGTGGTCACCAGCACGTGTGGAGGCTTCTTGAGCATGCGCGCACGCTCGCTGGTCGCGGTGTCGCCGGTGCGCACACTCACCCGCAGCGCGACATCGGGCAGACCTCTCGACTTTAATTCCGCGCGGATTCCATCCAGAGGAACCTGCAGGTTCTTCTCCACGTCGTTGCTCAGCGCCTTGAGCGGCGAGACGTAGAGCACGTAGCAGCGCTCTTCGAGCTCCGATTCGAGGCCTAGCTCGATCAGCTCATTGAGGGCGGACAGGAACGCCGCCAGGGTCTTGCCAGATCCAGTCGGGGCGGCGATCAACGTGTGCTCTCGGGAGGCGATCAGCGGCCAGCCGGCGACCTGGGGTGCGCTGGGCTCCCCCAAGGCGCCAGCAAACCAGCTCTGCACCGCGGGGTGAAACAGCTGCAGAGCGTCGGATCGCAGGTCGCGCTGGCGCATCGAGTGCAGCATGGCGCTCGAGGCGGGCCAGATCCAGCACGGGAGCCTGCCTCGCGGCGCCCTCCTGCCACCCCGTTGGCAAAAGGCGCTTGCTACCAACGAGCCCAGCGGCTGCAATGGCGACCTATGGCGCACTATGAAGCCGGCCCCGGCGACTTGGAGCTGATCGTCGACACGTTCAGCGAAGGCATCGGGGCGCGCATGGCGTACGACGTGAGTGTCCGCTGCACGGAGCTGAACGTCTCCGCGGACGTCGACCCGACCTCGCCCGAGTCCCTGAGCGGCAGCGTCGAGATCCCCGTCGCGGCGTTCGTCGCTCACGCTCTTTACCGCAACAAGTCGAGGCGCCCCGCCGACCTGAGCAGCTCCGATGCGCGCCAGATCGGGGAGAAGAGCCGAGACAAGCTCAGGGACGCGTTCGGGACCCACATCCGCTTGAAGCTCAAGGCCGAGCGCCGGGGACCCGAGGCGCTGGTCCTGGCGGAGGTGGAGGGGACCCAGGCGACGCTGCGTCTGAGCCTCAGCGCCACCCCGAAGGGCGACGCGCTGGAGCTGACGGGCAAGGGCGAGGCTTCCCTGAATGAGCTGGGCGTCCCCAAGGTCAAGGCCCCGCTTGGCTTGATGGTCGTGAGCGATCGGATCGAGCTGAAGCTCAGCGGAAAGCTGCGGGCGGCCTGAGCGTTCGGCGCGCGCCCGGGGTCTGCTAGACTCGGCGCGCATGCACTTGCTCGGGTTGCGAATCGCGGGGCTGATGCCCTTCCGCGACATCGTCTTGCCGTTCGTGGACGATGGCGGTGAACCGCGCATGCTGACCGTGCTCTACGGCGCTTCCGGCGTGGGCAAGACCACCGTGATCCACGCCATTGGGTCGACGCGACCCGGCTACGCCGTCGCGCAGCCGAAGAGCGCTGCAGGCCACCCGCGTGGCAGCGATGAATTACCGTGGGCAAACGCTGACTGGCGTCTCGGCGACGACGATCCCGAGCGCCCTCACGCGCTGCGCATCGCCTCTCCTGGCGCGGCAGTCTTGGCGGAGCCGGAATCCGAGCTGCTGCGGCGACGAGAGCAGGCGCTGTTCGACAAGCTGGCCAAGGACCGCGGGTTCGTCTTCCTGGCGTTCGCCAGCACCCGCTGGTTCTCCCGTCAACCGCTGATGCTCACCTCGCCCGCTCGTGGCCTTGCGCGGTACGACGTGCGCGCACCCCACAGCCTGGATGACGCCACGCGCAGCGATCTCTCACGTGAGACCAAGCAGGCGCTCGCCTACGCCGAGATCGGCGCCGCGCTGCAGCGCACCAGCAGCGGCGCGCGAGTCGCCACACCCAAGCTGGAGATCCTCGGCGCTGCGATGCGCACCGCGGTCAACACGCTGGTCAGCCTCACGGGCCACGTCTACCACGGCCTGGACCCGCTGAGCTTCGAGCCACTGTTCTCATCGCCCACGGGCCAGCGTCTGGCCTTCGATGCGCTGCCGAATCAAGCTCGACATCTCGTGGCGTTCGCGGCGTTGCCGACCCGCGCGCTGTGGGCCGCATACCCCGGTTGTGATCCTCGGGTGAGCGAAGGCGTCGTGTGTATCGATGACGTCGACCTGCACCAGGACCGGAGCACGCAGGGTCGTCTGCTGCCCGCGCTGCGCGCGGCGCTGCCGGGGGTGCAGTGGATCTTGACCACCTCTTCGTCCGAGGTCGCGGGCAGCGCGGACACCCGGGACGTGCTGGCTCTGCGCTGGGATGACGACGAGGTCGCGCTGTACGCGGGCGTCGAGGCGAGAGTCCACTGAGAGCGAGCCAGCCGCAGACCGCACCGTCGCACTGACGGGACCGAAAACGTGAGCACCTCGGTGTGATCACTTCCCGTGGGCCGGGAACACAACACATCGAACTCTGGTAGCGGCTTCGCTGACTGAGCTTCGGATGGCTCCGAGCGCGCGGATTCTTCCGCGCGGCAACTTTGTACTGGCGTCTTCGACGCATTGATTGGCTTCACTCAGAAGCCCGGTGGGAGAGGTGTATGCGACGACTTGCGATGGGTGTGATGGTGCTGTTCGCGGTGGGCTGTAGCCAGCTGGACGAAGACACGGGGGGCTCGGGGCAGCGCTCCGAAGGCGGCAGCGAGGCGCCTGACGAAGCGGGCTACGGCGGAGGCCAGGCCAGCGGAGGCAGCCCCGGATACGCTGGAGACTCTGCTGGAGGCGGCTACGCGAGCGGTGGAGGTCCCGATGGGGCGTGCAGCGGTGGCGGACCAGCCGAGCCGGGCTGGGGAGGAGGAGCGGGTGAAGGCGGATACGCGACCGGTGGCGGGCCAGCCGAGCCGGGCTGGGGAGGAGGAGCGGGTGAAGGCGGATACGCGACCGGTGG
>JAGQIY010000307.1 GCA_020430865.1 Myxococcales bacterium | reverse complement strand
GGTTCTTGCCCATTCTCCACGGAATCACGCCGTCGTCGTCGTCGCGGTTCAGGAGCCGCTCGTCACGAAGGCCGAGCTCCCGAAGCATGTAGTGGGGCAGGTCACCGCACGCGGAGTAGCCCTTGTTGTGTTGGCGGCCCTCGGTGACGGAGTCGAAGATCGGATCGCCTTCGACGCGACCGCGGTCGCCGTCGCAGGCATGGCTGGCGATGCGTACGGCCTCCGCGCGCAAGGCGCCCTCGTCCGGATAGGTCCGGACGGGGCCCTGCGCATCACTCACTGAGCGGCGTCAGCGTTACGGCCTCGCGTGGGCTCGAGCAGCTCGGTGACGGCCTCCTTCAGGCCGACGAGCGCAGCTTCCATCTTGGTGATGGCCGCGGTCTGGATGCGGCCGAGATCTGCAACCTGCTCGTAGAGGTCTCGGATGGCTGCGTCTTTCTTCTCGGAAATCTTCCAAAAGGCCCAGCCGAGAGCGGCAACGATTATGTGGAATAGCAAGGGCGGGGCGACTGCGGCTGCTTCTGTCACTTGCGAACCTCCTCAAGCGCTGAGCTGATCGACGCGAGCGCGGCCTGAAGGCTGCTGATTGCCTTCGACTGCTCCGTGATGATGTCGGTGATGCGAGCCTCGAGCTCCCGTGAGTCGCGCCCCATCCGCGTCAGAACGAAGATCAGCAGCGCGATGAGCCCATAGGGGCCCGAGAGTTCCAGGGTCTTTGTGAGTGTGGAAATGTCGATAGTGTCCATGTTCGGGCTCCACAGAGGCAAAGGCTGGTGGAGCGCTCGCTGGGGACAGACTCGCTAGGCTTCAGGTGGCTTGTGCGGAGGCGGCATCGTCTTGAGCTTGGCTTGGAGTTGCTCGAGTGCCTCCAGATCACCATCAACTGCGGCGCGTTCGTTCTCCGTCAAAGGGATTTCTTGGATGACCCGTAGGAGATTGCGCTTCGACTCCAGCAACTGTGCCTGGGTGGACTTCTTGGGAAGGTAGAAGTCGCATCTCGCGCACGCCATCCGATGGGGGCACTGGTCGAAGAAGTCGTATGAGCAGAGGCCGTGACCGAGGTCGTAGTAGCGCCACGGCTCATCGTTCTTCGAGCGAACTGCATCTCGGTCGATGAGGACGTCGATCGCGCGCACGTTGCGCTCAAAGTACCCCGCATCCCTGAAGGAACGGGCAAGCTTGGTGGGCGTTACTGCGACGTAGTGTTGGGTTGAGGTAGGTGACGCATGCCCCAGCCACTGCTGCAGATCGGAGAGCGACATCGGCTGCCTGGCGTTGAACAACTGGCTGGCGATGGTGGCGCGCGCACGATGACTCGTGATGGGCCCTCTCACATCCTGACTTGGGAGATTCCCCTTTCTGCACAAGATCGGAATCAAGGAATCGTTGATGTACTGACGGAACAGGGGACGCCCTCGGTGGCTGAAGAGCAAGTTCACCTGCTCCCCCGTCTTCCGATCCGTGCTCGGCGGGTGCGGAAGGCGCACGGACTCCCAGGCCTCGATCGCCCTGCCAACCGGGGAATCGACGGGTTTGGTCATGGCGCTTCCCGTCTTGTTCACAGGGACGTCCAGAAGGCAGACAGGCTCCGCGGCGTCAACGGCTTGCCAGCGGACGCAACCCACGCGAAGTCGCGCGATCTCGTCGCTGCGCAGGCCGGCGAACAGCCACACGAGGGCGACGCCTCGAACGTATTCGATGGGGTAGGGGTACTTCTGCTTGTCGCTGTTGCCTGCCGTTGGGAGGTCTTGGGGCGTCAGGTTGAGTCCGGCCCACATGAGCCGCGCCCAAACGTCGTCGGCGATTACTCTTGGCTCGGGTCCGCAAGCCAGTCGGACAGCTCTTGGGGCACGGAGACTTCGAGCCGGGTCAAATCTGCGCGGAATCCATTCCCACTCCTGACAGTCGGTGAAGAACGTGCGGATCGCTACAAACTCCGCCTGCTTCGCCCGGGGCAAGAGGGGTTGTCCGGCCCTTCGAAGTTTTGCCCGACGAACAGTGAACTCACCAACCCGCATCTTGTTTATCGCGGAGACGTACTCTGCAGCGAGCGCTCGGTCCCAGTCACCCGGACTGGTGATGTGAGGATGGGTCTGGTTGAGCCAACGCCCGACCTTGTACAGGTGGAACCGGACATCTTGGGTGCTTTCTCGAGTCGAGGTCTTCGCCCAGCGCTCTACCCACGATGCCCACTCATCGCCCACACCCTGCGCGAGGTTCTCTCGAACGAAACCTGAGCGCGCGCTTGCGATCGGAAGTGGTGCCTCGAGGAAGCCAAGTGCTGCTAGGATCCGACCCAGCTGGTGATAGGTTGACCGCTGGCCGAGTGGACGGAGTTCTCGAGCCGCGCTGAGCACGCTCGCCGTGAGCTCCTGAAGCCGTGGGCTCTGGTTGATCAGGAGCGCCTCGCAAACGGTGGAGCGAAGTGTCATCCCACCTGAGAAGCCCAAGGACACTGCTGTGCTGAGGACCGCTTCTATGGCCTCCCTGACGCAGACCTCTCCGAAAACCCGCATAGCAAGCGGCTCGCGCCGGAACCGCCCGAGCGAAAGGATGTCCCGATACCAGCCCTGAACGTAGGCGATGGCAACAACATCCAGGCGAACACACTGGCCGACGACCACCTCGAGCCTGGACGCGAAGCGGCGAGATGAGTTGCCCAGGACGTCAAGCCAGTCGGCTTGACTCCAGGCCCAGTAGGCCTTGCCGAGTCTGCGGCACTCTCGCAGCATATGGGTCATTGCTGCTCTGGAGTGGTTTGGTGAGGCGCCGATCACCTCCAGCGCATCCTCCAGCGGCTTGACCAGCCTCATCAGCGGAACGCGTACGTCATTGAAGCGCGTCCATGCTTTGGAGAGCACGGACAGCGCGCGCTTTTCTGCCTGTGTGAGTCGTGCGCGCTGGTCGTAGTCCTTGTGGCAGATGCCGCCCAGCGGCTCAGGGCGATGCGACGCGGGCCGGCTCACAGGACCTCCAGGGGGAGGATGCGAGAACTCCTCACCGAGGCTGCGCTTCTGGCAAGCTTGTCCGCTAGATCTCGTCCGGAGAGGTGGATGTACCTTTGAGTCACGGAAACGTTGCGATGTCCGGCGAAGGTGGCGATCTCGTGTATGCCCCACCCGGCTCGCGCTAGATCCGTGAGGCAAAGGTGCCGCAGCGTGTGGGTGGAAAACTCGGGGAGTCCCGCGCCGAGCGCGATCCGGCGAACTACCTTCGACCAGGTCCACCGTGTGATTGGCTGCCCCAGGTTGCGCCGGGACTCCGAGAGGAACACTGCCCCACTTCGACCAGCTAGCACTCGGCGGTCTCGAAGGTAGGAGGCGTACAATGAACCCGCAGTAGCGGAGTAGATCACCACGCGGTCCCTTCTGGACTTGCTGGTTTCGGCTCGGACGCGAACTGTTCGGTGTGCCGGATCAAAGTCCCTGGCCTCTAGCTTGCACAGTTCTTCACGGCGCAGTCCGCAGTCGTAGGCGAGCGCGACCATACATCGAGTGCGGAGGGTGTGCTTTCTACATTCCGCAAGGAATTGTAGCCAGTCCGCGTCAGATGGGATCCAGGGGAGTCGTTCAAGTCGCCGCACGGGCGCTGGCCTCCAACTGGTGCGTTCCCAGATACGTCGATTGCGCCCAACTGGATTCGACGTGCGAACGCCCTCCTCGACCAGGTAGTCAAAGAACAACCGGAGCACTGTTTGACGCAACAACAGGGATGCGTTGGACAGGGGGCGGGTGCGCCTCGTCTCTGCGTCCTTCAGATACCGGGCCACCCCCACCCGATCCAGCTCGACGGCGTTGCAGGCGTGTTGGTCACACCACGTCAGGAACTCTTCAAGCGCGCGGCCGTAGCTGGCGATCGTGTTGAGCGCCAGACCGAGCAGGCATTGTAGACGCAGCCACGCCCTGGCGTGCTTGTTGGAACTTGTCTTGGGAAGGCGGTCCCAGCGGATTCGGTTGTCATCTGTATGCATGTGGAAACAGTGCCTCCTGGGTCACTGATTCCAAATAACTCAGAGACCGTAGGGGCCGGTTTCCCTCAAGTAGTCGGCGATCGAGGTGACTTCAGGACTCATGCATTTCCCTTTCATCGATGGGGGTGGGGAGGGATTCAACGTGAAGCCCTCCCGGGAACAGCTCGTGCGCACCGTCACCCAGGGCGGCGCGTACTGCCTCGGTGAGCGAGCGCCGCTTCTTCGAAGGCACGTCCTGCGTAGCGAGCAACGCGTCGACGAGTAGTCGATGCCGGTGTCCGACGCTGCCAGGTGACGGGTGCGGTGGTTCACCCGGTGGCGCGCCGATGAGCGACTCCACAGCGCCACACTCGCACGCAGGGAGCGTTAGCGTCGCCGCTTCGGGCTTCGGGAGGTCAGCTTGCGGGATGCGACGCTCGCGCTCGCAGAGCGCGCAGCGCTGCACCACGCCGTCGTCTTCGATGGTGAGGATCATGATCAGGAGATGGCGTCGTAGGTGCCCATCCAGACCGCCGACTGCCCAGCGCTGAGCGTGCGGCTGGCGATGAAGCCGAAGCCCGACGGTGTGGCGCTGATGACGGTGGGTGCGACGGATGAGACGGTTGAGTAAGTGGCTGCGAGCGTGATGCTGGACGGGGTCGTCTCGAACTCGTTGTGGAACGTGATGGCGCCGCCAGCGCTCAGCGCGGCCGTCGCGCTGTGGGTGTTCGTCCAGACCGCGCCGAGGCGTCCGCGGTCTGACGCAGGGCCAGCCATCCTGAAGAACGCGGTGGGCGAGCTGTTCATGGTCAGGTTCCAGCGGCGCTCCCACGTCGTGAAGGGGCCGCTGATGTTCGGCTGGTACAGCAGCTCGAACTCACCCGTGCCGAGGCGAATCGCAGTGCAAGGAGCCGACTGAATGCGTTCCCATGCGGAACCGTTCCAGTTCGTGTTG
>JAGQIY010000306.1 GCA_020430865.1 Myxococcales bacterium | reverse complement strand
CGACGAGTGAGATGGCCCCGAAGCTGACGAAGCGAGGAGTGCGCTTCACGGCGAACAAGCCGAGTAGATTCCCGTAGAAGTTCGCGGAGGCGTTCAGGTCCGTCACGGTCAGCTTGACTCCGGCTGCGTGCGCACGCGCGCCCGCCTCGGTCGCCTCGGGCTGGCGCCGCGCCGCGGGATCGTGTTCCGGGCTGCTGGCCGAGGCGCCGCCCTTCGGCAGGCGTCCGAGCTTGGTGACGTACAGAGTTTGACCGTCCGACGTCCTGATGTGCCAGCACTGAGCGACAGTCGTCTTGGAGATCGGTCTCAGAGCGACGAAGTCGGTGACGCTCGCGCTGCGCGTGCCACCTAGCGGAATGTCGCCTGGGGGCCCTGCGGAGAGTCTCGCGCGAATGCCATCTAGGTCGCGCGCCCCGACCGGCTGCGGTCGCTCTTCTCCCGGCTCATCTCCGTGGGGGCCTCGTGCGAGGTCCACCGCCAGCCGACGCAAGTACTCAACGTCCTGGACGCGGAGCCACTCGGCAGGCAACCACTCTCGCCCGCTCAGGCACCCCGCCAATCCTCCCGTCATCGCCGCGATCGTGTCAGTGTCGCTGCCATGCGCGAACGCGGCCGTTAGGACCGCCTGCACTGGCTGTGCCGCATAGCGCGAGCAGAGATATGCAGCCGCAGCTGCGCTTACGGTGCCGGCTCCCTTCGCCCTTCCAAAGCACCCGAGCTGCTTGAGGATCGCGTCGTCCTCAGCCAATGCTCCGGCCTCGATGCCCTGCTGTGCTGTCTTCAGCAAGGAGACCATCTCTCCAACCACGCTCGACCAAACGGCCGCGTACCCGTCCCTCGCCCACTGGTTCGCGGCGTCCATCCATCCAGCCTTCGGATGCGCCACGGCCGGAAGCCCGCCCCAGATCGTCTCCCCCGCGAGCATCACGCCGAGCAGCTCGCCGAAGGCCACGGTGTGGTGCGCCCGAAGCAGCCACCAAGCCGCGTAGGCGTAGGACGTCGCGCCGACCAGAGCCCTGGGATGACCGTGCGTGGCCACTCCGTCGAGCATGACGTCCCTCATCAGCGCGGCTGCGTCCTC
The DNA here is from genome assembly GCA_020430865.1 of Myxococcales bacterium. The sequence goes on along the minus strand of JAGQIY010000306.1, from coordinate 1,712 downwards.
AGATTTGGCGTGCGCCACAGCGTGCGGCAGCACTCGCATCGCGACGCCATTTCCGCCTGCGTCGAAGTACTGCCGAACGGCCTTGGCATCGCCCGCCTTCCAAGGCTGGACGCCCTTCACCCACAGGTCGACCGCGCGCTTGGTGGCGCCGCCTCCACCTCGCTCGTATAGCGTCCAGAGGGGCAGTTCGGTTCTGGTGAGGGCGGTCCACCAGTTTGCACCAGGGAACAGCCTCGAACGGGCAACAGCGAGCAGGAGCTGGGTATCGTCGCTGTACTCGCCGGGCTTGATGACTTCCTCGTGCGCGTAGTACCGGCCCCCCGACTTGCGGGTCCACTGCCGGAACGCGGTCGACGGTAAACCGGGTGTGGCGGCACGGTGAACTACTCGACTGGGGAACTCCTGGGGCCAGCCAAGGGCGTCCCCTGCGGCAAGTCCGATGAACGCACCTTCAGCCTTCGCGGCGCAGCCTTCTCCAGAGTCACGTCGTTCCGTCTGGGGATCAGGCATCTGCACCTCCATGAACGTAGAGGGTCTCGGTGGGTCGGCGGCCCACGCGAAGCCCGTTACTGAGCCACTCCGGTCGGAAGAAATCGGGAGCGATGAAGACCGGCGGTGGCTGCTGCATCAGAGTCTCGATGCGTGCCAACTCTCGCCTGGCCTGGGATTCATCTCGAACCGCGATGCCGACAAGGTCAGCCTGTGAAATCGAGTCCGGTACCAGCACTTCCGCTTGTTCATCGGTTGGCAGGAACGCCGGATGAGCGGGCCCGCGGGTGCGATCTCGGTCTCCCGCCCCGAGGACCGAAGGTGCAAACATCGAGTCGAACGCCGCTGGACCTGTCCCGACGTACCTCCCGCCGCCGGCGGCGGCGTTGCGGGGGCAGAACTTCGTGTCGGCCACCCAGAGAGGATCCGGACGGAGTAGAAGAACGACCCAATCACGAAAGATTGGGTCCTTGTCTCGCGCCTTCCTGAAGTACCAGGCGTTCGGGTACTCGATGGAGCAGCACACGTGATCCGGGTAGCCGTCGTATCGGCACAGGTCGGTGGCATTGAAGGCGGCCCGTTCTTCGGCGAGGAGGCGCTTCGTCGCCAGGACCCCACGCTGGTCTGCGATGATGTGGACTAGATTGCGGGACGGCGTGAAGTGGCACAGCCGCGTGATTCGCCGTGCACGAGCGGAAGCCAGGATCTCGTGGTTCATCGGCTGCTCCGCTGGTAAAGGCTTGCGCCGGTCGGGAGCAGAGAAGTCACGGGACCGCTGTGCGTCAGCACCAGGTTCGACTTCGCCCGGGTGATCGCCACGTAGAGAAGCGCCGAGTCCTTTGCCGCTACATCATCGAAGCCGAAGGTGGAGACGTCTGGCGGATGAGGAAGACGTGCCGCCGAGACGAACGGCAGCAACACCATGTCGAACTCCAGGCCCTTGGCCGCGTGGTAAGTGCCATAGAAAATGCCATTGCCGCTCGGCCAGTCCCGAAGATCCCCGTGGAGACGGGTCATGCCGCTCGGGATGTGGGCCTCAAGCCCCGCCTCTGCCTCGCGGTCTCTGAACAAGACGGCCACCGTCTGCTTCGCGCCCGCTCTCCGGGCGAGCCCCGCCACCAGCGCCAGCTCGTCTGCCTCCGACTTGAGCGAGACGAGCGCAGGGAGGGGGCCGTCCGCAGTCGGGGACTTGGGGTCGACGAGGTCCGGGTCGTCAGAGAAGT
>JAGQIY010000305.1 GCA_020430865.1 Myxococcales bacterium | reverse complement strand
CAGGGATCCACTCTGAGGTCCCCTGCTCATCAACGATCTGCACGTCGGGCGCGTCGATGTCACCTTGGGTGACAAGGCGCATTCCTTGCTGCAAGATCAGGGTGGCCCCTACAGCAAATCGGAGCGTGACCCGAGGATCGAGGATGACGTGCCCATTCCATGGATTGGCACGAAAGGTCCGATTCACATAGTTATTGTATGTGAGGAGCGCGTCAACTCGTGCTTCGTCCGTTTGCGTTGAGCGCCAGATCTCCCCGAGCCGCCGAAGCTCGACGATCTCCGCCGCGCGGCGTTGCAGGGCTTCGGCCGTGACCACTTCATCCCCGAGGCGCCAGACACCGGGTGGGAAGTAGAGGATCTTGCCTCCTCCCACGTCGCCCGGAGGAAACGCCATCCGCGCGACGAGTCGATCAAGATCGATGGTGCCTCCTGCCGAGCTGGTCGCAGGCCCCATGGTGCCATCGTTGATGTTGATCAGTTCGGCTCCATACGTCGCCATCGCGCTGCCCTCGTCGACTGAGTTGCGGCGGTTCTCTGTCAGCACCGCCGTGATGGATGTGCTCAGAGCCGGATCATACCCTCCAGCAGAAACGTGACCTTGGCACTCTCGGTGAGGCTGGTCACGTTCCAGCGGAGGTAGCGCAGCACGCCAGTGAAGCGCTTCTTCTCTGCACCATTGCTGGTCGTCACCGCGGTGAAGGCTCCGAGGCTCACCCAGCCGATGCCCTGTTGCATCGAGGTCTCCATGCTGACTGTGACGCTGGCAGCGCTGGTGATGTCGAGCACCACCAAGACCAGGTCCACGTCGGTATAACCCGTGACCTCCAGCGTCTGCTCCAGCGACGCAGGGCCTTCGGCTGAGACCGTGAGCGCGTCGGGTGTGAAGTTGATGATGTCGGCCACGTCGCTCCCCGGTCAGTTGATGCCGTATCCGATGATCTCGAAGGTGGTGGTGCCTGAGCCTCCCGACTCGTCGAAGTTCCAGCGGATGTACGAGAACGGCGCCTTGTTGGCCGTGATCGGCACGTTGATCACCCCCGCCGCGCTGAGCGTGACCGACGCCAGCTCATCCCAGAGCGCGTCGGTCGCGTCGGTGTTCTGGGTCGAGGTCTCGATCGCGAGGGTTCCCGTGACCCCCGCGCCGTACACACGCAGCGCGAAGACGATGCTGGTGTATTGCGAGACATCCACCACTTGATTGATCGACATGATGGTGTCGGCGGTCACCGACACGACGCCCCTGGTGGCACTGAACTGACTCTTGCTCATGATCACGTACCTCCCTTGGATGAGCGCCTGTGCGCATGCATTCACCGCGATGACGACGGCACCCATTGTTGCCCCGCTCCGATCTCGACCCGCAGCTCCGACGCAGCTCGTGGTTTGGGACCCCGACACCGCTTCTCCAGCGGGGACGCTACGGCGGTGTCCCCTCCCCGTCAACTCAGCGGGACGAGGTCGCCCGGAAACTGCTTGACAGGGCGCATGCCTGACTCCTGACGCGGGATCGTTCGGCGAGAGCCAGACGAGAGGCCCGAGATCTGTGAAGCCCCTCGCCGTCGGGCTGAAGCCCGCGGCTACCATGGGTCAAGCCACGCCTTCGCGTGGCTTCGCGGGATGGGAGCGTCTCATCTCGCGCAGGCCCACGAACGGTGGGCCTTGACCTTGGGT
>JAGQIY010000304.1 GCA_020430865.1 Myxococcales bacterium | reverse complement strand
GCAGCAGCTACGCCAGCGCCCACTTCAGGATCGACTCGCTGCCACGAGCGCTGGGCGCGGCGTGGATCTATGCGGTGCCGCTGATGGCGATCCTGCTGGCCCACGAGTTCGGGCACTATATTGCCGCGCGGATTCACAAGGTCCCGGCGTCGCTGCCCTATTTCCTCCCTCTCCCGATCCTGAATCCCTTCGGTACCCTGGGCGCGGTGATCGTGATGCCGGAGCGCATTCGCTCACGCAACGCGCTGATGGATATCGGCGCCGCTGGCCCGCTCGCAGGGATGGTGGTGGCCATCCCGCTGATGTTCATCGGCATCCGCCTGTCCGACGTAACCCCGGCGCTGAACCAGGGCGTGGTGGTCTACGAAGGGGACAGCTTGCTGTACTGGGGACTCAAGCGCCTCGCCCTTGGGGAGCTACCGCCAGGCTACGACATCCAGACGCATCCTCTCGCGATCGCAGCCTGGGTCGGGTTCTTCGTCACCTTTCTGAACCTGTTCCCCATCAGCCAGCTGGATGGGGGACACATCGCGTACGCGCTGTTCGGTGAGCGCCAGAACCGTCTTGCGCGCTGGGTGCGCTTCGCGCCGCTGCTGCTCGCGGTCTACAACCTGGTCGCTCACGGCGTGCCAGCAATCCAGCGCTACCTGGCCAATGGCCGCACGGAGACCTTCGATCTCCTGCCCCTCGGCACCATCGTGAACTGGATCATGCTGTTCGCCTTGCTGTGGTTCATGACCCGCAAGGTCGGCCCTGGTCATCCACCGGTCGACGACGACCACCTGAGTCCCGGGCGCAAGGTGGTCGGCGTGATCAGCTTGCTGGTGTTCATCCTGGTGTTCACACCGACGCCTTGGTTGCAGTACGTCTTCTCCTGACCAACACGACCGCGGCGCCAGCCGCGAGTAGCCACAGCTCGCCGCGGCTTCCAGCCGGCATGCTCGGAGTCACGCTACAGCTGCTGGAGTCTCGCGTCTGCGTCGCGGGGCCAAACGGGTTGTCGTCACTCGCGCCCGCTGCGCCGCCCTCGCCGTAGTCTCCCGCCTGGCCCGGCGCGCCGCCCTCAGGCCATTGCCCCGCGGAACCACCGAATCCGGGCTCACCCCCTGCCCCGCCCACACCACCACCGGTCGCGGGCTCGTAGGTCCAGCACAGATAGTTGTCGCTCCAGGTGTCGGGATCCGACGGCTCGTCGAACTGGACGCAGTCCCCCTCCAGCGGACCCGCGGAGCTCCAGGTGAAGTAGTAGGGGGAGTCGGGAGGCACGCAGAGGAAGTTGTCGTTCCAGGTGTCGGAGTCGGACGGTTCACTGATCGCCGTGCAGCGCATGCCGGCGACCTCCCCGGAGTTCGACCAAACCAAGCCCAGCTCGCCCTCGCTGCACAGGTAGTTGTCGTCCCACGAGTCAGGATCCGCAGGCTCCGAGATCTGCACGCAGGTCAGGGAGTCGAGCGGCCCTCCGCAGTCCCAGAAGAACGGCGCGCTCCCGTTGGCGCAGTCCACGGGCGGAGGCGGATCCGGCTCGCACGCCCCCTTGGCGAAGCCGGCCGCCGGCGTCTTCGCGAGCCGCGCCTCGGTCTGCGGGCCGTAGGCGCCGTCCTCGTCGATTCGGTCCTCGGGGTGGTTCACGTTCCAGAGCTTCTGAAACGCCAGCACGGCGTCCGGGCGCCCGTCGCTGCCGGGACAGTCGAAGTGCACGGGGTCGGAGCTGCCGAGCCAGGTGCAGCCGGCGCTGAGCAGCGCGCTCTTCGCCGCCGAGTAGTTCTGCACGTCGATGGCACGTCCCGACTGGTGATTGCTCCGTCCTGGCTTCGCCGCCAGACCACAGCCGCCCGAGTAGTAGAGGACGTACTGATCCGCGAGGGTACGAAACGCGCTGTTGATGCTGATGCTGGTCTTCGAAGCGGCGGCCCACAGCGCGTCGCGAGCACTCGCCTGCAGGTACGGGTGGATGCGCGAGCTGGTCAGGGTCACACCGGCGTGGGGTGTGAACTTCACGAAGGCATCCGGGCGCAAGCACATCTGCGCCTCTGCGAGTTGCTCGGAGATCCCGTCGAGCCCGGCGGTGCTGCACTGACCGCGAGCGGCCAGGTCAGCCACCGTCTGCGCCTGGGCGGGCAGCGCGAAGGCGCACAGAGAGAAGACGACGGGCAACGGGAGGAGTGAGGATCGCTTCATGGCAGCAGAGGACGCGAGCTCCCGGGGGGTTTTGGGGGGGAGGGAGCACTCGCGGGCACCTCGTCTGCACGGCGAATGCCAGCAACCGAACCCGGGAAATCTTGCAGGTTTCTTGCCCTGCGGGGGTTCCCTGCACAGGCCTTGCGCAGCTCACCTTGTGCAAGCCTTCACAAGCCTGCACAACCCGCTCAGCGGTCGTTGCCGAACTTCGACTTCAGCGCATCGCACACGGCGGGTGGCGCGTAGCGACTCACGTCGCCTCCGTGGCTCGCGATCTCGCGCACCAGAGAGGCGGAGATGAAGCCGTAGTTGGCGCGCGTCGGCAAGAACACCGTGTCGATTTCCGGGCGTAAATCCGCATTGGCGTGGGCGATCTGCAGCTCGTACTCGAAATCCGTTGCCGCACGGAGACCACGCACGATGACTCGTGCGCCGACGCTCTTGCCGTAGTCGACGAGTAGCCCCTCGAACGAACTGACTCGCACGTTGTCGAAAGGCTTACAAACGTGCTGGAGCAGCGCGATGCGTTCCTCGACGGAGAACAGCGCCTTGCGCGTCGGGTGGATACCCAGAGCCACGATGACCTCTGGGAACAGCTTGGAAGCTCGCTCCACCAGATCCAGATGACCGTTCGTCGGCGGATCGAAGCTTCCGGCGTAGATCGCGAGCTGAGCCCGGTTCATGGGCGCGGCTTATAGCACGCCGAGCAGGCTCGCCTCACTCGTCACCTGACGCCAACCTGGACTACTTGCCCCTGGGCGACGACCCCGGCTTGCCAGGGTTCGAGTCCGCGTCCGGAGGTGAGGGCAGCTTCGGCGGCGCGAGCTGTGGGGCCTTGCCCTCAGGTTCCTCGGGGACGACGGGCACGTCCCCTGGCGCTGGCAGCTCCGTCTCCGGCTCGTCGGGAGCAGGCGCCTTGCCTTCGCGCAGCGCGGTGTGGTCCTCGAGCCACAGCGCGCGCCCCCCATCGAACAGGGTGACTCGAAACGCTGCCAAGAGCGGCGCTCCAATCGTGCCATCGATCTCGATCTCGAGGTCGGTGGGCGCGTCGTCCAGATGAACCGCCTCGACCTTGGGCAGCTCGAACGCGCCGATCTGCATGAAGGGGATCACTCCCCGCTTGAGCTGGGGCGCGCCGGGCACCGGCTGCAGGCTGCTCAGCGCCACGCCCGCCTTCTTCCAGCCAGGATCGGCGAAGGCGAAGGGGAAATTCATCGAGCTATCGATGAACAGCGCCGCCTGTGGAGACTTCGCATCGCGCCCCAGCGGGCTGCGCAGCACCATGCCGCCGCCCTTG
>JAGQIY010000303.1 GCA_020430865.1 Myxococcales bacterium | reverse complement strand
TGCGGAGCGCTCTCCCAGCTGGGCCAGCAGCGCACCCTGACCCTCCAGGAAGGCTCCGGCGAACTCTCCGCTGCCAAGGCCCGTCAGCGCCTGGAGCGGATGCAGGGCGAGGGGCTCCAGTGCGGAGCGCCAGATGAAGCGCCGCCCGGCGAGCGCCTCTTGCCAGCCTCCGCTGCCGCTCGGCGTGGCGCCCCAGGCGGCGACGGGCGCGGCGACGGCGCACAGCCAGACCAGGTGAGGTGTCAGCCGCTGAGTCGAAGCCACGCGGAAACGAAGCGCCGCGAACACCACTGCGACGCAGAGCGCGACCCAGGCAACGCGTGCTTCGGCCAGATAGAGCACCACGAGCTGTGGTGTGAGCGTCAGCGCAGCCTTCAGGCGTCCGCGGCCGCTGCTCAGCGCTCGTGGACCTGGAGCGCCGAGCAGGAGCGTCAGTACCAGGAGCAGTCCGAGCCAGTTCGGGTTACCCATGCCGCCGTGCAGGTAGCTCCCCCGAGCACCGGTCAGGTACTGGTAGAGCGCCCAACCGGAGGTGCTCACCCCCAAGAACGTGGCCAGCCCGTGCAGTCCGAGACGCAGATCCGCGATGGACCACGACGCGCGTCCCAGCAACGCCAAGACGAAGGCCGCCATGGCCAGTCCTTGCCCGCAGACGGCGCTGGGGCTGCCCCACAGCAGGCCGAGGCAGCTCCAGGCGACCCAGACGCCCGCCGCTGCCAGCGCCCGGGGCAACACCAGAGGAGCTCTGCGAAACGCGCACCACGCGGCACCCACGAGGGTCACGGCGCAGACGGCGAAGGCCTTGGGAGCCTGTGCCGTCGCGTGCGGATCCCAGACCAGCAACGCGAGAGCCAGGAGCAACCACGGCCAATTCCTTGAGGAAATAACTGGGCGGCCCGAGGCGGCATCCGACGACGCGCGCGGGTCAGCCGCGGTCGTCGAGGATGACCCGGAGCTGGTCACGGGTGAAGGGGCGCTGTTCCCGGCTCAGCGCGCGCCGCATGACCCAGGTGAGCTTCTGCGAGTCGTCTCGCTCCAGGTAGTAGTAGGCCAGCTCACGCTCCTCGGTGCTCTTCGAGGACAGGCCGTCGAGCATGCGGAAGAAGCCCTGCTCCGGGTCCCAGTTGAGCAACACCGCCGCTGCTGCCATCGCGAGCTCGGTGTCGGGAGCCTTCGCGCGCTTCTCCAGCTCGGGCGTCAGAGCTTTCCGTGCGGCGACCTCCTCGATGGTAGAAAACAGCGAGACGGCGCGCGGCAACCACTCCACCGGCAAGTTGTCGTAGTCGCGCATCAGCTCCGCAGCCGCGACGCTCTCCCCGAGTCGCAGGCGAGCGACCCCGGTGTAGAGGCGGATCCAGGCGCGCCTGTGACCCTTGACCGAGTCGAGGCGCTGCTTGCTGCTGTCGTCGCCCAGGTCCGCGATCAGGAGTGAGCTGCGCTCGGCGTTGCCGAAAGCCTGATGGGCGAGAGCCTCGTCGAAGGCCGAGTTTGCGACGGCGACGCCGCCGGCGGGCTTCAGCTCGCCGAGCAAGCCAGTGAGCACGCTGCGCCCTCGCGCCCAGCCGAGGAGCAGGCGCCCGGCGGTGCGCGGATCCTTGTCCGCGCGGGCGAAGTCGTCGATCTGCCACAGGCTGCACTGGTAGCGCTCGAAGCAGCCCAGCAAGTAGTTGCGGACACGGGTGTCGCCGAGCCGGCCCAGGGTGACGGCGGCGCGCTCGCGCATCTGTGGACGCTTCTCCGCTGCCTTGGAGGCGTAGAGCTGCTTGTAGATCAGCTCCTTCTCCTTGTCGCCGGAGAGCGTGTTGATCGCGTAAATCGCTTCCTCGCGGATCGTAGGATTGGGGTCGTCCACGAACTTGCGGAGGCTCGGGATGGCCTTGGGCTCTGCCAGCTTGCCCAGGGCGACGATGGCGCTGGTGCGCACGAAGTCGCTGGGGTCGCCGAGGGATTTCTCGAGCATGGGCAAGCCCTCTGGCCGCTTCACGTCGCCGAGTACGAAGGCGGCGTTCAGGCGGATCACGGCCTGCTTGTGCGCTGCCAGTTTCTCGATGGCCGGGAAGAACGCCTTGGGGTTCAGGCGCTCGAGCGCGAACGCGATGTTGTTCAGCATGCGCGCTTCGCGCACCTTGGGCAGGTGGCCAATCAGGGCTCGGGTCGCGGTCGGATCGCCGATCTTTCCGAGCGCGTACACCGCCTTGTTCCGCACCTCCTCGTTGCGGTGACCCATCAGCGGCGTGAGCTTGTTCACCAGCTGCTTGGCCTGCAGCTCCGCGGCGGCCTCGGTGCCCTGGAGCACGAGCCAGTCGTTGTCCTTCAAGCCGAGGACGTAGGCGACGTCGCCGATGAGCGTCTGACGCGCCATCAGGTGTCGGCTGCGCCAGAGCGCAGTGAAGACGCGACCGCGGTTGTCGTTCTCGTCCTTCTTGGGCGCCTTGCGTAGCTCCGAGCGCAGCACCCGAACCGCGCGCTGACTACCCATCGCTCCGAGCGCGTCGACGATCGCTAGCCGGTTGCCCAGCGACTCATCGTCCCGTTGGTAGAGCTTGTAGAGCGCCTCGAAGGACTCCTCGTCGGGCATGGACTCTAGCGCCTGGATCACCTCGTAGCGAACGCTCGGCTCCCAGTCCGCGAGCGCCGCGCGGAGATTCGGCAGCGCCGAACGGTCACCCAGCGCACGCAAGAGACGCGCACACTCCGCGCGCACGTCGGTGTTGGCGTTGTCCTGGAGGCAGCGCGCCAGGGCCGCAGTGCCCCGCTTGCCCAGGTTGAGCACGTCAGGGCTGGCGGGCATCTCGCCGTAGCTGACGTTGATCAGCGCGGCGGGGTCCTTGGACATCTGGGCCAGCACCCGCTGCCGCGGGGAGAGCTGGCTCGTGCCCTCTTCGGCGCTCGCGTGCACGCCTAGCAACAGGCTCGGCATGAGCGCGATGCCGAGGGCGCCAATCGCGAAGGCCGCGCGGCGCTTCTTCTGGGTCTTTCCAGCGGTAGTTAGTTTAGCCATGTGGAAATTTTCGTTGTGGGTCAGCGCAGCTTGACGTCTACGGCGAGTTCCTGGATGCGCTTCAGGAGCGCGTCCCTGGCGATGCGCCTCGGCAGGTAGCGGATGGTGACCTGGCGCGCCTTGCACTCGCCGAACGGCTCCTCCCAGTCGATCAGCTCGACGCCCGGGTCCTGATACAGCGCCAGGTCGAAGTCCTCTTCACACCCCGCGCGCTGCTCGAGCTCCAGCTGGAGTCGAAGCTCACCGCGCTGCTCGCTGGCCGGCACCGGCCGATCGTGGCCCGGTGGCGCGCTCCGAACCGCGGCGCCACCGCAGGCCTGGAGCCCAACCGTCAGCGTCAGCAGGGCCCAGGGTCGCAGCCTCCGGCAGGCACGGGTGCGCAGGATTCGCGCGGAAAGCTGCAGCATCACGGGCGGGTTCTTCGCACGGGAACACAACGACTTCAAGGTGACTCTTCGGGCTGGGACGCTGGGTGGCGCCAGGCGCAGCGGCTCGCCGCGCCCGGCGTATTACGCCTCCCTGCGTCTGCGCATTCCCGAACGGATTCACCCAGGTCGTGCGAAATCCTCGCCCCCGACCACGAGCGCTACGGGATCTCCACGGAGCCGAGCGTGCAGGGGTCGCTGCGCGGTTCCCCACGCTGGTCCAGGGCGGGACAGTTCGTGCCACTCTTGGTGAGCAGCGGACTCCCTGACTGCGGCAGAGCCGTTTCCGTGGGGCCTCCGTTGTCAGCCAGCGGGCCAATCAGCGGGTCGGCGCGCGTGATCCCGCTCGCGCAGTCCATGTCGTCCTTGGGACCGCTGGGCCACTGGATATTGTGGTCGCCCGAGCCTGGCGGTGAGGCATAGCTCGAGCCCGTGCAGTTGAGCGGCGTGTACTGGTTCCGCGCCTCGTTGTGGATCACCGTGTTCAGGATCGTGAGCGGCGAGGCGCGGCCGATGCCCGAAGCGAACTGAGCGACGTTGCCCACGATGGTGCAGTTGGTCAGCGTGCCATCGACGCCGCTCCCAATATTGATCCCCGCGGCAAGGCCCATCATGGTGAAGTCGCTGCGCTCGAACACACGATTGCCGTAGACCGTGCTGTTGGTCATGGTCAGGCGACCGGGGGCCTGAGCGCCGTGTTCGTTCACCCAGACGCCGACCGCGAAGTTCGCCACGTTGCGGCTGATGGTGGATGAGTCGATGGTCACGAACGTCCCCTGGAGGTAGAGCCCGCCGGCGCCGTTGGGTTCGTTCGGGACGTCGCGGATGGTGTTGCTGTCGATGGTCACGAACTCGAAGTCGCTCGCCTCGGACTCGTAGCTGGTGCGGAAGACCGCGCCGCCAAACGCGCCGCCTTCGTTACCTCTGATGACGGTGCCGCAGACGTGCAGCGTGCGCCCGCGACCGTCCATGCAGATGCCGCCGCCGTTTCCCCCGCGTCCGACCTGTTGACCATTCTCGACCGAGTTCGCGCCCTGACCGGTGGCGACGTTGTCCTGAAGCGTGCTGTTCAGCACCTCG
>JAGQIY010000302.1 GCA_020430865.1 Myxococcales bacterium | reverse complement strand
TCACCTAAGCCAGCGCGCGTCGTTCGATGGACTTCACGGCGCGAGTGCGACGTGCCGGCGATGAGGCGGCATGCGGCGCGCTCGAGCTCGACATCCGGGCTGCGCGCATGCGCGTCGCCGAGGGCGAGGATGCGGGCGAGGAGCTCTGGGCGTTCGAGTTTGGCGCAGTGCCCGACCTCCGCCGCGCGCCAAGACCAGAGGCGGTCGCCCAGCTGGCGCGCCCAGCGGGCGGGGGTCAGCCAATGCGGGGCGCGCCCGCCGGGGCCGATGGCGTCGCGCAGGCTGGCGACGGCGGCACCCAAGAGCAGAGCCTGGACGAGCACCATCAGGATCGAGTTCGCCGAGTACCAGCGCCAGGGAAGGAGCAGGTCGGGCAGGACGGAGATCGTGCGTTTGCAGGTCAGGCAGAGGTAACGACGGATGAAGATGACGACCCATTGGCCCGGCGCGAGGCCACGGACCTGCCGTTGGTAGGTGCCGTGCCCGACGACGCCCAGGTTGCCGCTCGCCGGATACGCCGCGGCCCCGCAGCACGGGCAGCTGCTCGGACGGAGGGCATCGACCGAGGGCAGGCGGGAGAGGTCGGCGAGATCCTCGACTTCGGTGGCGAACGCGCGTACGTTGATCACGGCATTGTCCGGCGAGGACGATGGGCGATCGTCCGGCAAGACAGGAACGCACGTCGTCCTCGCTTCTTTGTTGGTGGTGAGAGCTGACGTTGTCGGCACCGCGCCGACGCGTCGCGCATCAGGCTACCGCCGCGACCCCAGCGCGCGCACGCCGCACTTTGGCCCAGGGACTCGGCCGCCGCTCCGGGCCGTTGACCCTGGAGCAATGTGCTGCAGAATGACCTCTCAGGCCCCAATCAGACTGCGGCGTAACAACTATTACGCGTCGAAGGCGAAGGCTCGGCCGACGCTGCGCGAGGCGGCAGACGCGGAGCTCGTTGAGGAGATCAAGCGGATCCACGAGGCGAGTCGAGGCACGTACGGAAGGCCGCGCGTGCTTGCCCAGCTGCGTCGGGACGGACACGATGTTGGCAAGGGGCGCGTCGGTCGCCTGATGAAGGAGAACGGGATCCAGGGGCGAGTGCGACGGAAGTACCGCCCGACTACCGACTCGAACCACCAACGGCCGGTCGCACCGAACCTGCTGAACCGCGAGTTCACGGTGGAAACGCCGGATTCGGCGTGGTGCGCGGACATCACCCAGATGGCGACGGCGAGCGGTTGGGTGTACCTGGCGGTGGTCCTGGATCTCGCGACCAGGCGGGTGGTGGGCTGGTCGATGGCGACCCACATGAGGACGGAGCTCGTGGAGAGTGCGCTGGTCAACGCGCTCAGCTGGCGCGCGCCTGGGGCGACGCTCATCCACCACTCGGACAGGGGCTCGCAGTACGCAAGCGACAGCTACCAGCAGCTGATGAAGCGTCACGGAATCACCTCGAGCATGAGCCGCAAGGGCGATTGCTGGGACAACGCCGCGATGGAGAGCTTCTTCGGGACGCTGAAGCAGGAGTGGGCTCAACACCAATGGTGGCGGGGCTTGCTCGACGCGAGGGCGAGCGTGCATGACTACATCGAGGTGTTCTACAACCGCCAGCGGCTGCACTCGTCGCTCGGCTACAGGACCCCTGAGGAGGTGGACCGTGCGAGCGCGTGAGCTGTGGAGAACTTTCCACAGGTTGCTAGTCTCCTCCCCCTGGACCCCCTCCTCCCGGGGGCTCCGCCCCCGGACCGCCGCGCTACGCCCCAGCCAACCCGAAGGGCTGGCTTCG
>JAGQIY010000301.1 GCA_020430865.1 Myxococcales bacterium | reverse complement strand
TTCCACTACCGAAGCGGCGGCAGCCTCGGCTTGCTGCTCGGGCTCAGCGACTACTTCTGGGAGCTCTGGGGTCCGGTCACCACCAAGCGCGGGGACATCTGCGGCGGTGCGGGCAGCGCCGCCCAGAGTCTGGATTTCGGCGTCTCCGACAGCTCACGGCCGGAACTCCTGGAGCACAGCAGGCACATCGTGCTGTGGGGCAAGAACGTGGTCACCTCCGGCCCGCACCTGGTCCCCATCCTCAAGCAGGCCAAGCAGAACGGGTGCCGCCTGATGCTGATCGACCCCGTCAGTCAGGCCAGCGCAAAGCTGTGTGACGACGTCTTGCGGCCGCGACCCGGTGGCGACTTCGCGCTGTGCATGGCCGCCGCGCGGATACTCTTCGAGCGCGACTGGGTGCCAGCTGACGCCGCCGAGTACATCAACGGGATCGCGGAATTTCGCGCCCTGTGCCAGGCGAAGAGCCTGGCCGACTGGTGCACCGACGCAGATGTTTCCATGGGGGACGCAGAGCTCCTCGCCAGCGCGCTGCACGACGGCCCGACGGCGTCGCTGATCGGCTGGGGTCTCGGCCGCCGCACGGCGGGAGGCGCGACGGTGCGCGCCATCGACGCCTTGTGCGCGCTGAGCGGAAATCTGGGGATCCCGGGCGGTGGCGCCTCCTTCTACTACCGTCGTCGCGCGGCGTTCTCGGACGCCATGGTCAGCGGGGCCAACGCCCGCACGATCCCTGAACCGCTGTTCGGACCCGCGATACTCGAGGCTTCGGAGCCACCGATCCGCGCCGTGTGGGTGACGGCGGGCAACCCGGTGGCCATGCTCCCAGACAGCGAGACCACGGCCCGCGCGTTGCGGAACCTGGACCTGCTGGTGGTCTGCGATTCGTTCCTTACGGATACAGCCCAGCTCGCGCACGTGGTGCTCCCCACACCGACGCTGCTCGAAGCAGACGACCTGGTCGGCTCCTATGGTCACCAGTACGTGTCGAGCGCCTCGCCCGTGGTTCCGCCGCCTGCCGAGGTGAAGAGCGATCTGCAGATAGTCCAGCTCCTCGCGGAGCGCTTCAGGGCGACTCACCCCCAGCTCCAGGAGCGCCTGGCGGGGACCCATCGCGAGTGGAAAGAGCGACTGCTCGGGCCAGGGCTGCGCGCAGCGGGCGTCGACGTCGACACGCTGGATCAGACCGCAGTGGCCAACCCGGAGGCGCCAGACGTGCTGTTCAGTGACCGACGCTTCGCGACGCCCAGCGGCAAGGTCGAGCTGCTCACACAGCTTCCGAGAGCCGCCCCGTCGCTGAGCGCGGAGTATCCTCTGCGCCTGATGGCCCTCTCGACGCCTCGCGCGCAGTCATCGCAGTGGGCGGCGACTCCGGAGCTCCCCATCGAGGCGCGTATCCATCCGGAATCAGCGGCGGGACTCAGGGAAGGAGAGATCGCCGAGCTCGAGTCGGCTCAGGGGTCGATCCCGGTGCGCCTGGTATTCGACTCCGAGCAACGTCGCGACGTCGCGCTGCTGCCGAAGGGCGGGCACCTGTCTTGGAGGGCGTCGGCCAACGCCCTGATCCGGGCGAACCTCACGGATTTGGGCGAAGGTGGCGTGCTCTACGACGAGCCCGTGCGGCTACGCGCGCGTGTGGATGAGGCAGCTGAGTGAGCTTCGCGTTGGCGCCGAGAGCATTCTTCTCACCGCACTAGAACTACCCGAAATTGCACGGCTTTTAATCAGGCTACGGGATTGCTACCGGGGCCCGTCTGGGGTACCTCGGAGTGTCCCCGAGGCACTACGCGGAGCGACGCCATTTCCGGCGCTGAGGCTCCACGATCGTGGGCCCAGGACGCTCGAGAACCATGTCAGACGAGACCCCCACCACACCCTCATCCGACCAGCCAATCAGCATTCGCGACGAGATGCGCACCTCGTATCTCGACTACGCGATGAGCGTCATCATCGGTCGCGCGATCCCCGACGCGCGCGACGGCCTCAAGCCAGTGCACCGCCGCATCCTCTACGCGATGCGTGAGATGAACCTCACCCCCGGGAGCGGCTACCGCAAATGCGCCAAGGTCGTTGGCGAAGTGCTCGGCAACTACCATCCCCACGGCGACGCCAGCGTCTACGACGCCCTGGTGCGCATGGCGCAAGACTTTTCCATGCGGTATCCCCTGGTAGACGGCCAGGGCAACTTCGGCTCCGTCGACGGCGACCCGCCCGCCGCGTATCGCTACACCGAGTCGCGCCTCGCGCGGGTGGCGATGGAGCTCCTGACGGACATCGAGAAGGACACCGTCGACTTCACCTCGACCTTCGACGACCAGAGCACCGAGCCGACCGTCCTCCCCGCCCGCTACCCGAACCTGCTGGTCAACGGCTCCGGCGGCATCGCGGTCGGTATGGCCACCAACATCCCGCCGCACAACCTCAACGAGGTCATCGATGGCTGCATCGCGTTGATCGCAGATCCGGAGATCACCATCGAGCAGCTGTTCGTCATCATACCGGGGCCCGACTTCCCCACGGCGGGCATCATCTGTGGGCGCAGCGGAGCCTACCAGGCCTACAAGACCGGTCGGGGCAGCGTGGTGATGCGTGCGCGCAGCGAGGTCGAAAAGGTCCAGGGCAGCGAGCGCGAGCAGATCGTGATCACGGAGCTGCCCTACCAGGTCAACAAGGCGCGTCTACACGCGAAGATTGGCAGCCTGATCCGCGAGAAGCGCATCGAAGGGATCCGCGAGGCAAGAGACGAGAGCGATCGCGAGGGCATGCGTCTGGTGATCGAGCTGAAGAAGGACGTCTTCCCCGACGTCGTGCTGAACCAGCTCTACAAGCTCACCGACATCCAGACCTCGTTCGGCATCATCAACCTGGCCATCGTCGAGAACCAGCCAGAGGTGCTCGATCTCAAGACCACGCTCCGCCTCTTCGTCGACCACCGCCGCGAGGTGGTGACCCGCCGCACTCGCTACGACCTCACGAAGGCCCAGGCCCAGCGCGAGCTGGTCGAGGGCCTGGGAATGGTGACGACGGACACCGACCTGGTGATCGAGACGATTCGCTCCTCCGCAGATCCCGACATCGCGCGCGAGCGCCTGATGAAGCTACCGCTGAAGGGCCTCGAGGCCTTCGTGCGCCGCGCCGGACGTCCGGAAGAGGAGATCGAGGCGGCGAAGGCCCGCGGCGAC
>JAGQIY010000300.1 GCA_020430865.1 Myxococcales bacterium | reverse complement strand
GGTCACACGCAGGTTCTTGACTCGCGCCAGGGCGAAAACCAAGAGCTGCCGCATCATCGGCGAGTCTTCAACAATCAAGCAGGAGTATTCAGCCATGGAAAAGCTTCAAACGCTGAGGTCGACGAAGGCCTCGAGGCCGGGTCGCTTGGGTCCCTGTTGGGCGTGGAGGCTGGCGCTGACCAACGCTGCGGCGGCGTGCTGGCCAAGCAGCTTGAACAGCTCGAAGTCGATGGTAGCGAAGCTAGTCTTTTGCGAGAGGGTTGCGTAGATGATGATCGCTCCGACCGTATCATCATCGATTCGCAGCGGAATCACCGCTGGGGGTTGCTCGAGGGTACCCTGACTCGGATCTCCGACCTCATCGACGTGAGCCGAACCGGTACGGATCACCTCCTTGATTGGATCGCGATCCACCGGGATCGGCGCGAGATCGTCACCCACGACGCCCTCGGAGGCGATGGGCACCAGCTCGGTCGACTCGCTGTTCATCAGGAACACCGCATAGCGCTCCGCACCAACCAGTTGGGCGAGCACCTCCTTGATGCGCCGCGTGACCCGGCGCGGGGACAGCGAGGAGTGCAGTTGATTGCTGGCGACGAAGAGGTTCGCGAGGTTGCTGAACTCTTCCTCGAACTGCGCGAAGCGCTCGCTGAGTCCGTTGCTCGCGCGCTCGGCTTCGCGGTACCGAGACAGCAGATCGGTCTTCTCGCGTTCGAGCTCTTCGATCTTCCGCAGCAGCTCACGGATGGCATCGTCGGCCTCCACCTTCGCTCGCAGCGACGCGTTCTCCGTCTCGAGCTTGTGGACGCGCTCGGCGAGCCCCTCGTAGTCCCGAATGAACTGTTCGGTCAGACGCGCGCTGCGTGAGAAGTTCTGCAGGAACTCATCACGCTGCTTCTTCAGGTCCGGTGGGGGTGAGTCGCTCTGAGCAGACGCACGCGCGGGCGCGGCGTCTGCTGCTTCTCCAGGTTTCGTCCGATCGTCTTCGGTCATGATGCGCGCATGCTGGGAAGCCCGCCGCGACCGCGGTGGACAATCAGAGCGACCAGGAGCACCGGGTGCGTGCTCCAGGATAACGGTCTGACGGTATCACCCGGCCCCCGGACGACCAAGCCTGCCGACCCTCGGTTCGCCGTTTTTGCTGTTCGTTTGCGGGCGGTTGGAGCCCGAGGGCGGCGCGCAGTCTGGCGCGAACTGGCGCGAGTTCCTGCCCCGAAATGATGCGCGTGTGACCCCGCGTGCCAGCACATCCGCGTTGACGACGGCCGCAAGCCCTGCTCAACCGCCGGGGCCGGCGGTTTCGGGGCTTATGCTCCGCGCGCAACTCCCGTACGATCGCGGCAATGGCTGTCGATTTCGAGCAAGCCTGCCAGGGGGATGATGCCCTGGCAGAGGTCCATCGCTTGATCACGGCGCGGGAGCTTCAGCAGGCGCGCGTGGCCCTGGGTCAGTTGCCCGAGAGCCCTGGGCGTGACGTGGCCACGTTACGCCTGGAGCTCGAGGTGGGTGAGGACCCCCCGGAGCGCGTGATGCAGCGCCTGGTGCAGCTGATGCGCAAGCACCCGCAGGCCGTGGGTGCGCGGGAGCTCTACACCCGCTGCTCCGACGAGGCCTATGGCGCCCGGAGTTCATCCCCGTCGCACTCGCATCCGTACTTGCCGCGGGTGGTGGTGGGACCGCCCAAGAACGACAAGGGCTGACTCGAACAGGCGGCCGGCAGACTGGACGGCGGGATGCGATCCCTCCCCCGCGTCAGGCGAGGTGCGGTTCCAGTAAGGGTGTAGCGAAACCTGCCCCGTCACCTGGCTCGCCGTGGTAGCGGGCATAGCCGGTGAGTTCCCCCGAGTCGTCCCCATCGAACCTGCGCCAGGCGCCTTTCCTGCTCGGACTGTTCCTGGTCACCGCCGCCACGCTGGCGATGGAGGTGCTGGACACGCGGCTGCTGTCGGTCCTCACCTGGTACTCGCTCGCCTTTCTGGTGATCGCGATGGGTCTCTTCGGCCTGACGGCCGGCGCGCTGCGGGTTTATTTCCGCGCGGATGAGTATGCGGAGGACCGCCTCGCGGGTTCTCTGGCGCGGGACACCCGCTGGCTCGCGGTGGCGATCCCCGTCAGCTACGTGCTGCTGCTGGTCGTTCCGCTGCGCACCGACCCGATAGCGACGACGGTAGCGCTGTTCTTGGTGTTCGCGGCGGCCATCGCGCTGCCGTTCTACCCGGCGGGGATCGTGGTCGCGGCGGCCGTCACCAAGACGCGCTTTCCCGTGGGCAGGGTGTACGCAGTCGACCTGATCGGCGCCGCCCTGGGGGCACCCGCGGTGCCACTGCTGCTCAGCTTCGCCGACGCGGGCAGCGCCCTGATCCTGGTGGCGGCTCTGTGTGCGTTCGCTTCGGCGGCCTTCGCGTTCGCAGGCAACGAGCAGCGTGCCCTGCGCCAGGGCGTCGGGCTCGGCATGGTCCTGGCAGCCGTTGGCGTGTTCAATCTCAGCACGCACTCCGGCCTTGCGCCGCTCTGGGTGAAGGGGCGCCCCGAGGTTCGCGCGCTGGTCGAGCAAGAGCTGTGGAACAGCCACTCTCGCGTGGTCGTGGGCCCCGCTGGCAAGGTCCCTGCGTCGTTCTGGGGCAAGGGCGCGTTGTGCCCGCAGCCCAAGGTCACCCAGCGCAGCATCGAGATCGATGGCCACGCGATGACGCCGCTCTACGACGCGCAAGGCGATCTGGAGAACCTACGCTGGCTGGACTGCGACGTGACCAACGTCATCCACCGCGTGCGTCCCCACGGATCCATCGCGATCATCGGCGTTGGCGGCTCTCGCGACCTGCAGGCGGCGCTGATCAGCGGTCACAAGCCGGTGGTTGGCATCGAGCTGAACTCGCGGCTCCTCGAGATCCTCGAGGGCCCCCTGGGCGAGCCCACGCTGGTGCCCCAGAACCCCAACGTACAGCTGGTGCATGGCGAAGCCCGCAGCGTGCTGGCCCGCACCAGCAAGCACTTCGACGTGATTCAGATGTCGCTGATTGACACCTGGGCCGCGACGGGTGCCGGGGCCCACGCGCTGGGGGAGAACGGTCTGTACACGGTCGAGGCCTGGGACCTGTTCCTCAATCACCTGGAGCCCGGCGGGATCTTCACCGTCTCGCGCTGGGCGACGGTGGAGACGGCGCGCGTGATGGCCCTCGCGGTCGCCGCGCTGCAACGCCGGGGCGTGGAGAAGCCCTCGGATCACCTCGCGCTGATCAGCTCCGGCCTGGTGAGCACACTCCTCGTGGGGCGCGACCCCCTCACCCCCGCTGACAGCGAGACACTGGATCGGGTGGCCAAGGAGAAAGGCTTCGCGGTGGTGGTCTCACCGACTCATCCCACCACGGCGACCCGCCTGAAGGAGATCCTGGCGGTGAAGAGCCGCGCCGAGCTGGATCGTGTCACCCTGCTGCCTGAGTTGGATTTCCGCCCGGCAACAGACGATCGTCCGTTCTTCTTCAACGTGATCCGCCCTCGCGCGCTGTGGCACCCGCCGCCCGCGCTGACTCAGGGCACCATCGAGGGGAACCTGGTCGCGACCCGTACGTTGCTGCTCGCGCTGTTGGCTTCTCTCCTGCTGGTGAGTGGCGCCATCCTCATCCCGCTCTGGCGCATGCGTGGGAAGCTGCGCAGCGACCAGCCGGCGTTGCCCGGACGCCGCGGACGTCTCGCCGCTGCGCTGGGGTACTTCTTCTGTATCGGCGTCGGCTTCATGCTCGCGGAGATCGCCCTGCTGCAACGCCTGAGCGTGGTGCTCGGGCACCCGATCTACAGTCTGATCGTGGTTCTCGCGAGCCTGGTCGCGTCCGCCGGCCTGGGCTCGCTGCTCAGCGACCGCTTGCCTTTCGACCGGCGACCCTACTGCTACGTCTACCCCGTGGTGATCGCCGCACTGCTGGGCATCGTGGCGCTCTCCTGGTCACACTTCGCCCCCAGCGTGGCCGGCGCCGTGCTCGGCGCTCGCATCGGCTTCGCGGTGGGGATCACCGCCCCGCTGGGGCTCAGCATGGGCATGGCGTTTCCCTGCGGCATGCGCATCGTGGGTCGTGAGTTCGGCAAGGAGACGCCCTGGCTCTGGGGCCTGAACGGCGTGGGCAGCGTGCTCGCCTCGAGTCTGGCGATCATCGTCGCGCTGATGTTCGGGCTCACCGCCCTGACTCTGGTCTCGGCCGTCGTCTACCTGGGGCTGCTCCCCGCCATCGCGCTGCTCACGCGACCACGGGAGCTAGTGGATTCCGCTGACCAGCCAGCCGTGGTTGGTGCCGCGCAGGTAGACGCCGGCGAGCAGGCCTAGCCAGCTCACACCCTGGGTGAGCCGGATGCGGTTCCAGTAGCGACTCATGTGCTCGGCGGTGACTTCCCGCGGGATGGGCACGAGGACGGGTACCAGGAGCAGCACTCCGACGTAGCGGTCGAGCACCAGGAGGGCGTAGAGCATCGCCACCAGCATGAAGCTGCGGGCCATCACGCGCGTTGGCTCCGCCCCGAAGGCGACCGCGGTCGTGCGCACTCCGGCGCGCACGTCTTCGTCGTGATCCCGCAGCACCTGAATCGTCTCGAAGCAGGCGCTGAAGAGCCCGAGCTGGACCACCAGCAGCCAGCCGAGCACATTTCCCAAAGGAAAAGCCACGAGCGGCATGGCGATCCCCCAGACCACCATGCTCAACACGTCCACCACCGGCCGCGCCTTCAGCCGAGCCGAGTAGGCCCAGCAGATCCCCCCACCGACCCCCAGGGCCAGCAGCAGGCCTGGGTCGTAGAGCACGGCGGCCAGGGCAAGGAGCACCGCCAAGCCAATCTGCGCTCCCAGCGCCGCCCCGAGGTGTT
>JAGQIY010000299.1 GCA_020430865.1 Myxococcales bacterium | reverse complement strand
CGAGCTCGAGCGCCTCGGGGTGCTCGCGAACCCGGTCCAGGATGGTCTGCGGCGGCTCGACTCGCGTTGGCGCGAGGCGTTCGCGCAGCGCCTGCAAGGCGGCGAATGGATGGCTCTGGTCCGGAGGTTCCTCATTGCCTTGCGGAACTGAATCTGGAGCGCTCCCTCGACGCGTCGTGCGCGGGGCGTCGGCGCTGGGAGCTTCGGCGAACACCTTGTTGCGGTCCACGAACCGCAGCACGAGCGCCTGGTGCAGGGCGTCGCTCAGGCGGTCTTCGATTTCCCTCGTGCGGGCCTGCCAGTGGGGCGCGTCGTGTACCCAGGAGCGATGATGAGCGACGTAGGTCCAGGTACGAACGAAGGCCATGCGTGTCAGGATGGCTTCGATGTCGCCCCTGGGGTCGTCCAAGCGCTCGACGCGGCCCGCGAGCCAGTCGGTGTCGAGGCGCATGCCCTGGGCTCGTAGCTGCTCGTAGATCGCCTCCAGCAGCACCAGATGTTGCTCGAACAGCACCTTGCGGTAGTCGGGGATCTGCGCGACTTGCCACAGCAGCTCGACGGCTTCGTGACCATGGGCCGCGCGCTGCACGCTCGGGAGCGCGGCGAGGCGCTCCAGCGCCTGATGATCCTCGGCCTGGTCCATGCGTCGCAAGCGGGGGGAGGGCGCCGGAGTCCGCAGCGAGCCCAGCAGGCTCTGAAGACTCGAGAAGTCGAGCTCAGGACTCCGCCACCACAGCTGTTTTTCTCTGGGGAAATGGTGGGTCTCCAGGGCCTGCACCACTTCGAAGGGCAGCTCTGGCTCTGGAGCCAGGGTACCGAACGTGCCGTCTTGCAGGTGACGCCCCGCGCGGCCGGCGATCTGACCCAGCTCCGCGAGCTCGAGGTGCCGCGACTTCTGACCATCGAACTTGCGCAGATCCGCGAAGGCCACGTGGTTGATCGAGAGGTTGAGTCCCATCCCGATGGCGTCGGTGGCCACCAGGTAGTCGACATCACCCGACTGATAGAGCGCCACCTGGGCGTTGCGCGCGCGGGGTGAGAGCGCGCCGAGCACCACCGCCGCGCCTCCCTTGCGACGCCGCACGCGCTCCGCGAGCTCGTAGACGCGCGCCGCCGTGAACGCCACGACCGCGGTGCCGGCCTTCAGTTGTCCCAATCGCGACTGTCCAGCGCTGCGCAGCTCCGACAGGCGAGGGTGCCTGCGGATGCGCGCCGTCGGCACCAGCTCCGCGACCAGGTGCTCCACGCTCTGGGAGCCGAGGAACCAGGTCTCGCTGCGGCCGCGGCGATACAGCAAGCGATCGGTGAAGGTGTGGCCCCGCTGGGGGTGCGCTGCGAGCTGGATCTCGTCGACGCCCAGGAAGTCGACCTCGAGGTCCAGGGGCATCGCCTCGACGGTGCAGATGAAGTAGCGGGCGCTGGAAGGCACGCGCTTCTCCTCGCCCGTGATCAGGGCGACGTCGTCGAAGCCCACGCGATCGACGACCCTGTCATAGACCTCTCGCGCCAGCAGCCGCAGCGGGAAGCCGAGCATGCCGCTGTCGTGGGACAGCATCCGCTCCACGGCCCGATGCGTCTTCCCCGTGTTGGTTGGGCCGAGCAGTGCGGTGATGCGGGAGCTGATGCTGGCAGCCGCTCGCGGCGCGGTAGCCTCGCGTTGACGAGCCACGGGGCGACTCTACAACGCGAGACCCGGTCCGCCCGAGGATTCGTGAAGGTGCAATCCAGCACCAGGGCGAGGCGGCTCGAAGCGCGCCCTCTCCCCCAAACAAAAAGACTTGGGCCACGCTCCTTCGCCCCACGAAGTCAAAGCGAAGGCGCGCGGCCCAAACCGGGTGTGTGGAGCACCCGGCAAGATCGATCGTGGGGTCAGCGCGCAGCGACCTCGCTCGGCGCGAGCCACTGGTACTGCTGGCGCACCCTCGTCCCGCGCTTGCCGAAGTTCATCACGCTGAGCTTCGCGCTGTAGCGCTTGTACTCGAACTCGACCGCGCTGCGCGCGTAGGGCGTCGCGAGCTGGGCGGTGCTCGGACTGACCCCGCTGATCTTGGTGACGGGACCGACCTTCCGCTCCAGTTCGCTACGACGCGCGGCAAAGTAGGCGATCGCAGCTTCGGCGGTCAGGTCGCTGAAGCTGTCCAGGGCCACCAGCCTGCCCTCGGGATCGAACTGGGCGTAGACGTCCGAGAGCCGGCTCGAGGCGGCGAAACCAACGCACCTGAGCGCCGCTTGCTTCGCTGTGTCTTCGCAGCGCCCCCCCTGGCGTGTCGCGAACCGCTTGACATCCACCCTGGTGGATTTCCCCAGGGAAAGGTCGAGGGCGGGGGTGAGGTGCGCCTCCTCGCTGGCGTGAACCAGCTGCTTCTGCAACGTCCGGGTGCGATAGGCTTCGATGGACTCCGGGCTGGCATCGCCTTCGATCATCGGGCAGCCCGGGGCCCCTTTCATCCAGCCGAGCAGCGGACGGCCGGCCTCGGTGTGCGCGAAGCCGATCAGGCCGACCGACAGCGCGCTCCCCAGGCTGACCGTTACCAGCGCCCGCTTCAGCCAGCGTCGCATCTCAGTTCCCGGTCCCGCCGGTGCCAGCGCCTGCAGTCCCGCCGCTGCCGGTTCCCGCGCTGCCGCCGGTTCCCGTGCCGCCAGTCCCGCCGCTGGCGGGGCAGGTGGCTTTGGTGTTGGTGCCGCTGGTGTCTTCGACGATGTCGCTCTTCAACCCGAGCAGCACCGGCGCGGCCGCCTGGATGTCTGCGGCCTCGACGCCTGCTTCGGTGAGACCCGCCGCGACGTCTTCGATCAACGCGTCGAAGTCGGCGTCGCTGATACCAAGGTTGGCGTGGGCCTCGGACATCGAGCGACAGGGCGCAACGGAGGAAGACGAACCGGCGTAGGTCACGCCCGCGCAGCCAAACACCTCCTGGGTCTGGATGGTCAGGCACTCGAGTACGTGGGTCTGCATGTTGTCTGTGAGGCTGGTGAACCAGGCGCTGATGCGGCAGTCGCCGGCGATGGCAGGGAAGACGTTGTCCTTCACCACGCTCGCGACGTTGTTCGCCCCGCCGTACTTCTCGCACAGCGAGCCGTCGCCACCGCTTCCGCCGCTGCCCCCGGCGCTGCTACCCCCGCTTCCACCCGTCGCGCCCGTTCCGCCGCTCCCCGCGGCACCGCTTCCGCCGCTGCCCCCGGACGACTCGTCGTCGCTGCAGCCTGCGAGCGCCAGGGGAACGGAGAGCGCCCCAAGCACCAGGTACCTTGCTGCGACGCGTTCAATGCTCCGCGAGCCGCGGAAAGAATGTAAAGACATCGACCCTCCTTGTGTTGGTCACGAGTCCAGAGTCCCCAGCTCGGACTGAGTGATTCCACAAGGTACGGACTGGCGCGGCGAGCGGATCGGAAAGGATGTCGATTCGTCCAGCGCACGCCGACGACGCGGGTGTCCCGCACGCGCTACTGTGGCGCCAGGTCGGAGACCGAGACAGGAAGCCTCAAGCTCCCGCCTACCATCACCATCATGTAGGTCTGGTCGTCGAAGTGACGCAGACTGGGCCCGACGAACATCCCGAAGGCGGCGCGCCCATAGCCGAGGACCGGCGCGCTGCGATCGCGTTTCCAGAGCCCGGTCTGGGTGCTGCCCGTGCCTTCCCAGGCGAACGCGAGCGTGCCTCCGTAGCCGTAGGCGCGTCTGGTGGGCCCCGGCCCGTCCGTTCCGCCCGTTGGTTCGAGCATGAAGAACTCCCCGTAGAAACGGATCCCGAGGCGTTCCTCTGTACGAGGCTTCAGATCGGGCCAGTACTCGAAGGACGCGTAGGGGCCGTGGCTGGTGGGGATGTCCACCGCCAGGGGCAGCTGCTCGAGTTCGTAGCCCAGCCCGATGTCGAAGACCGGATCGTGATCGTACGCCCTGGTGTAGCCGAGGGGGTTCACGCCGAGCCGCGCGGTGTAGCCCAGCAGCTGCTCGTCGGATGTCTTCTCGCGTCCCGGCGGCTCGGTCGCAGCGCCACCGGAGACATGCACGTGAACCGGCGGGATCGGAGCGGGGCAGCCGGTCAGTGTCAGCGCCGTGAAGCCGCCGAGGGTGGCGAGCCTGAAGCCGTGGGCGAACCGAGTGGGCCCGCTCGGCTCACTGCGGCTCGCGCCCCGAAGGTCGAGCCTGTGCATCGACGCCAGACGATAGCAATCCCCAAGCCAAGGCGCGGCGTCCTTCCACACAGCGCGCCAATCGCCCACTCGCTTGCTGGTTCCTGCCGCCGAGTGTCGACGCTGGGCCACGCCACACTGCCGGCAGCTGGTTCACGGCAAGCAGCGCTTGAGGTACGTAAGAGTGGCCGGCGGGCCGCGCCGAGGCTTGGGTCCGGCACCTACCTGGGAGACTTTTCGAGTGAACGACAGCGCACCTCGTGTGACTAGGGAGATCCGCGGCTCGGTCCTGGCCCTGGGGCTGAATCGAGCGGACAAACTCAACGCTTTCGACCTGCGGGCGTTGCGAGAGCTCGCCGAGGCGATCACCGAGTTCGAAGCCGACTCGAACCTGCGCTGCGCGGTGTTGTTCGGCCACGGCAAGTCGTTCACTTCGGGCCTCGACCTCGCCGAGGTCGGACCCGCCGTGCAAAGCGGTCAGGCGCTGTTTCCCGAAGGACTGGTCGATCCGCTGGGGCTACACGGCCGCCGACGCACCAAGCCTCTGGTGATGGCCGTGCGTGGTTGGTGCCTGACGATCGGAATCGAGCTGCTGCTCGCCGCGGACAT
>JAGQIY010000298.1 GCA_020430865.1 Myxococcales bacterium | reverse complement strand
TATCGGGACGCAGACAGCGACGGACATGGAGTCGCAAGCGACACGACCCAGGACTGCACCGCTCCCGCGGGCTACGTGGACGTGGTGGGTGACTGCAACGACGGCGACCCAAACAACTGGGTCTCCTGCGCGACCTGTCGCGACCGCGATGCAGACGGCCACTTCGCCGGGTGCGACGCGTACGTCACGCTCAAGGGTGAAGACTGCGACGACGTCCGACCCTGGATCAACAAGGAGATGGTCGACGCCCCGCCGCTTGGACCCGCCGACACCGAAGACTGGGACTGCAATGGCGTGGACATCGCTGTCGACGAGAGCGTGGGCACATTTGTATCTCCACAAGGAAACGACTCAAACCCCGGCACTCGTGCCCTCCCGGTGCAGACCCTGAGGCGTGGCATCGAGATAGCGGAGAGCAACCAGCTCTACGCCGTGTTCGTCGCGGGCGGCTACTACGCGGAGGACGTCTCTACGAGCGTCAGCATCTTCGGCGGCTACGACCCGAACACCTGGGAGCGAAACGCACTGGTTCATCTCACCGCCATCGCGGCGCCGTCGGACGCAGCGATTCACGTGGCGAGCGGGTCGAAGGTCGCGCTGCAAGGCTTCGAGGTTCAAGGCTCCAGCGCGGCCACCTCCCTGGTTTCATCGCCACTGCGCGCGACCGACGCAACGTTCGTGCTGCACAGCGTGCGCGTCTCGGGAGGCAGCAACCAGACCCTTGGCGGAGAGGTTGCGGGGATCCTCCAGGACAACAGCAACGCATTCATCATCAAGAGCGACGTGTACAGCGGCACCGCTGACGCTGGTACGTTCGGCGTTCGCGCGAGCCAGGGCTGGGCATACTTCGAAGAGAGCAGCGTCAGCATGAGCCAGGTCGCGCCCGCGATGCGCAGCGCAGGCGTGCTGCTGGAGCCTGGCGCCCGAGGCACCGTCTGGCGCTCGAGCGTGACGGGAGGACGCGCCCAGACGAGCTATGGTATCCTCACGGAATCATCAGGCAAACTCGACGTCCTGGAGAGTCTGGTACAGAGCGGGACCAGCACCGGCGCGTGGACCGAGGTGGAGTACCCGCCGTCGTGCGTCGCCGTCGGGTTCAGCGGCAGCGCGGCGCTGCTCGAGTCGAGCCAGTTCTCCAGCGGCGAAGCGGGAGGCAATTGCTTCGTCAGCCGCGCGGTGGACGCCTCGGGAGGGCTGACCGTCGTGAACGCGCTGCTGAACGCCGGGCAAGCGGGCAGCGGCGCGGCGCTCGTGCAGCGCACGGGGCAAGGCCTGGTCGTGAGCTCTACACTGATCGGGAACGAAGGTCTGGAGGGCCACGCGTGGGACCTGTACCCCGGCACGGCGAGCGTCGCAGTGAACAGCATCATTGAATTCCACGCAGAAAGCGGTGTGCGAGCGCGTGGCGCGGTACAGAGCCTGTACAACGACATCTGGAGCCCAACCAGCGACTGCCTGGTGAGAAACAGCTTGTACGCTTGCACCAAGAGCGCTCAAGACGTGAACTCGAAGTACTGCCTGCTTCCGAGTTGCGGGAACATCTCGGTGGACCCTCAGTTCGATGGGAACCTGCAGATCAGCAACGCCAGCCCTTGCGTGAACGCGGGCATCGATCCCGCTCCCTGGTTCTCGGGCCCGATCACCGATCTGAATGGGCAGCTGCGCCCGCTTGGCGGCAAGTACGACCAGGGCGCGTTCGAGGTGAGGTGATCAGGGCGTGCTGCTGGGCTCGGAACTCGGGTTCAGCAAGATCACGTCATCGTCGTCGCTCGGGGTCAGGGGGCCCCGCATGAACAGCATGGCGATCACCCAGACACCGATGATCGCGAGCAACACCAAGAACCACCACCAGAGCGAGGCTCCAGCCTGAACCGAGCGAGGTGGCGGCAGCTTTCGCTCCGGCTGCCCGGGGTCTGGCTGCTCGGCTGGCTCTTGCCCTTGCGACACCTGCCACGCCTACCAGACCAGCACCAGCTCGTCACGGCTCGAGCCTGCGGTCTCGAGTCGCAGGCCGTCCCCGCTCGATCGTCACGCCTTCAGCCAGCGCCTCGACGCGCTCGGCGTCCAGCGCATGAGCGCCCACCCGCTCCGTGGTGAGCCCGGCGGCCGCGCTCGCCAGGCGCAGCGCCCAGTCGAGCTCTGCAGCCTGTGCGAGCGCACCCATCAGCGCCCCGGCGAAGGCATCCCCCGCCCCCGTCACGTCGATCGGCGAGACATCGGCGACGCCCACGAGCAGGCGTTCGCCACCGACGTACACCTCCGCCCCGTCGGCTCCTCGCGTCACCACCAGCACCTCGACGAGCTCGAGAAGCCCGGGCAGCGCCTCCGGTTCACTGCGCATCTCCGACTCGCTGAGGCACAAGCATGCGAACGTCAGCTGGAGACGGCGGGCGGCCCGCACCAACTCGGACAACCTTCGACGAGCTCGGACCCGCGCTGGACATTGCCTCGCGGCAATGCGTCGGAGCCATCCCTGAGGCAACGCGGCGAGCCTGACGCCAGTCATCTCGCGGGCGGCGATCAACCAGGGTTCCAGCGCCAGCTCGTCGAACACCGGCGCCAGCACGAGCCAATCCTCGGGGCCTACGGGAGCGACGAGCCCGCGGTCGATGCCCGCGCAGCGCGACCACAGCGTCTGCTGCCGCTGCTTCCCTTGCTCGACGTTCTCGAACCTCGTGGACTCGGCGCACTCGATCCGGCGCCAGCACCAGCTCTGGGTCCACTCCGGGCGCTCGAAGTCACGCCCGTGCGCGGTCACGACGCAGACCCTCGCCCCAACGCAAGCCGCGGCCGCTCCGCCGTAGAGCACGGCTCCCCCAGGCGTCCAGGACCGTGGTCCGCGAACTCGATCCTTGGTTACCGCTCCGACGAACTTCAGCTCCGGCACGTTGAACTAGTGTCCTGTCTCCGTAGTTCGCTGAAAAAGGCGACGAACCTGGCGACTGGGGCCCAAAGATGTGGCGTCAGAGACGGAGCACCGCGGCTCCCCAGTGCAGCCCCGCGCCCAGCGCAAGCAGACACACGGTCTGGCCCGAGCTCAGGCGGCCGTCCCGGCGCATCTCGTCCATCAGGATCGGGATGGTCGCCGCCGAGGTGTTGCCGTAGCGGGCGATGTTGGAAGGTACCTTCTCCGCGGGCACCCCGAGACGCTCGCGCACCGCGTCGTTGATGCGTTGATTGGCCTGGTGAGCGATGAACCAGTCGACGTCCTCCAGCTTGACCCGCGCCTGGTTGCATGCCCGACGCACGCTCTCCGGCAGGCGGCTCACTGCCGTACGGAAAACATCACGTCCTTCCATCGTGGGGATCATCAGGTCTTCGTCCACGGTACGCTGAGAGACGAACGGCCGCGCGCGAAAGCCAGCGGGGATGTACAGCTTGCGCGCCTGCCGTCCGTCGCTGTGGACGTCCAGCGACAGCAGACCTGCTCCTGCCTCCTCGCGCGCCTCGAGCAACAGCGCGCCTGCGCCGTCGCCGAACAGGATCGCCAAGCCTCGGTGATCCGTGGCTCGCCGCCAGTCGGCCTCGCTTGGTTTGCGATCGGCCCCGTCCAGGATGTCCCAGTCGCGCCAGGGCATGAACCCGGCATGAGCCTCGGCGCCGACGATCAGGATGTGGCGGGCGGCGCCGCTGGCGATCAGCGAACTGGCAAGCTGAAAGCTATAGATCATGGCGGCGCACTGCGTGCGAATGTCCAGCGCCGGCACGCCTGGACAGCCAAGCGCCGCGCCCAGCAGCGGACCGGAGCCGGGGAAGACATGGTCCGGCGTCATGGTGTTGAACAGGATGTAGTCCAGCTCCTCTGGCGCACGCCCGGCCATCTCAAGAGCTTTCCGCGCGGCAGGAAGTGCGAGCTCGCTCACGCCGATCCCCTCGGGGCAATAGTGGCGCTGAGCGATGCCGGTGCGCTGAAGGATCCACTCGTCG
>JAGQIY010000297.1 GCA_020430865.1 Myxococcales bacterium | reverse complement strand
GGCATGAACCAGGCGATCGCGAAGGCGGCGGCGAGGCTCAGTCCGACGAACGCTGGCAGCCCCGTCGCGCTCTTCACCACCAGCAGCTGGCCGGCAACCAGCGCCATCGCCATGAAGCCGAGAGAGCCCCAGAGACGCAGCCGCCCGTAGTTGCTCGGCGTCTCCATCGCGGAGACGTCAGCGACCATGATCAGCGGCGAACGAAAGAAGGCGAAGGCCGCGATCAGCAGCAGCACGCCGATCAGACCGACGGAGACACCGAAGCCGCCGAGCACGCCCAGCGCCCCGATGCACAGCACCGCGCCGGCGCAGGCCACGCGGATGATGGCCGCGCGCAGCGCGTAGCGATCGGCGATGTAGCCAAACACCAGGGGACCCACGAAGCTCGCGAGCGGGATCACGCCGGTCACCAGCCCGAGCTCCCAGCCGCGGATCCCCTGGGCCTCGAGCCAGCTGGGGAAGAACGGCACGAACACGCCGAGCGCCGCGAAGATCGCGACATAGTAGAGCCGCAACAACGTCGCTCCCCGCGCCCCGGAGCTGGGGGTCGCCGTCGCCTCTTCCGCGACGGGAGCGGCGCTGGGAGCATTCACGGTAGCCAAGCGCCGCGAGTGTAGCGACCCGCGAGCGCCGAGCAAGCTCAGCCCACCGCGACCCTGGGGCGCGCGTTCAGGTCTGGCTGCCAGCCTTCGGCCAGGCGCTCCAGCACGAGCTCCGTCTCATCATCCGCAGGGAAATAAGTCTCGAGGCTGATCTCCTGGAGCGTGACGTCCAGGGGCGTGCCGATGGCGCTCAGGGTGGTGAACAGGTTGAGGCGCAGCTCGCCGCGACTGAACACCAGCGGGATGAACGGGTGAGTCGCGGCGCCCAGATCCAGGACGCGCCACGCGGCGGGCACACCCGGCATGCTCAGCACCGACTGGAGCAGCTGCTTCAGCTGCCGGTCGTCCTTGGCCGCGGCCTCCCGCGACAACCGCAGCACCGTGGCGTGGGCGACCGCCTCCCAGTTCTCGATCGACTCCCGCAGACCCTCGTGGGCAAAGATCGTGTGCACCAGGTTCAGCGGCTTGCCGTCGGCCATGCCCGCCAGCATCTCCGGCGGCAGCAGCAGCGACACCATGCGCATCGCAGCCTGGTTGCTCATCAGCACGTTCCAGTGCCGGTCCAGCACCACGACGGGATACGGCTCCTGGCGCTCGAGCACGATCTCGAGCATGCGCCTCACGGGCGCGAAGTCCGTGGAGCCGAAGTCGAGCTCAGTGTACCTCGCGGAAAAGCCCGCGGCGTCGAGCAGCGCGTTGTGCTCCCGCAGCGGCAGGTCCAGAGCCTCGGCGAGGCCGAGCACCATCTCCCGGCTGGGGCTCGAGCGCCCCGTCTCGAGGAAGCTCAAATGGCGCCCGCTGATCCCGGCGCGCCCCGACAGCTCCAGCTGACTCAGCCGGCGCTGCTGACGCCAGTAGCGCAACATCTGACCAAAAGCGGCTCGTTCCACGCCTCCCAGCTTACCCTCACCCCCAAACCCGAACCCGCTTGGACTCGCGCCGCCGGCGATTTGCTTACCTCCGAGGTAAGTGTCGTCGGAAGCGGCTCGGCCCAGGCTCTGGCCATGACCCACGACGCCGAACTCAGTCTCCAGCCCATGAACCGCGCGCGCCTCTCCGATTCGGAGCTCGAGTACCTCGATCTGGGACCGCGCTCCGGGGCACCGCCGGTGGTGCTCCTGCATCCCTTCCTCACGGACACGCGGCACTACCGCAAGCTCGTGCCGCTGCTGAGCCAGCAGCATCGCGTGATCGTGCCCCTCCTGCAGCTCGGGGCGCATCGCGTCCCGCTGCCCCCCGAGGCGAAGAACAGCCCGCTGGATCTGGCGCGCCGCGTGGCGGAGCTGATCCGGCAGCTCGAGCTGGGCGCGGTGACGCTGGTGGGCAACGACAGCGGCGGCGCCATCTCGCAGCTGGTCGCGGCGCATCACCGCGACGTCGTCGCGCGGCTGGTGCTGGCCAACTGCGATGCCTACGAGGTGTTTCCACCCAAGGAGTTCGCCTACCTGGGTGTGCTGGGGCGCAGCGCGTCCTTGCTCCGACTGACCAGCTGGCTGCTCCAGCGCTCGCGCACCCTGCGCCACGGACCGCTGACCTTCGGGCGCCTGAGCCGCCAGCCGCTACCCGACGCGCTGGTGCGGAGCTACTGCGAACCCCTGGCTCAGGCCGGCATCGCGCGAGACACCGCCAAGGCCTGCGCGAGCTTCAAGCCCGCGCAGACGCTGGAGGCAGCGCGCATCCTCGCGGCAAAGCCACTCCCCTTGCGCCTGGTCTGGGGCATGGCGGATCCGTTCTTCTCCGTGAGGCTCGCCGAGCGTCTCGAGCGCGACGTGCGCGGCGCGGAGCTGGTGCGGCTCCCGGGGGTGATGGCGTTCGTCCCCGAGGACGCCCCGGAAGCGCTGGCCGAAGCCGTGCGCGCCATCGAGGTCGGCGATCGGCCTGCGCAAGCCGATTGCACAACCAGCTGAGGGAGTTGCACACTTCGTGCAAACCGACTGCCTTTGCACTGCTTCGCTGATCGGCGTTTCCCCACGCGAAAGCAGCAGATCGGCAACATACAGCAAGCTGGCATGGCGACTGCAGTGGTGCTCGGTCCCCCATGCGCTTCATCGCTTCCACGTGGCTGGCGTCGCTGGCCTTGCTGGGCTGGTCCAGCATTGCCTTCGCGGCGCCCGAGCCGCCGACGCCGAGCTTCGGTCCGTCGATCGATGGCTTCGCTGCGTACGTACCGCAGACCAGCTGCGATCCCAGCGAGAAGCCGGGCGTCGCTGGCTTTCGGGATCTGCTCCTCGGCGCCTATCCGGGCACGCGCAACCTCGGGATCATCCGCGGCTGCGGCGTCGGCGGTACCAGCGAGCACAAGGAGGGGCGCGCCTTCGACTGGGGCGTGAACTACTACAACGGCAACGAGCGGGACATCGCGTACACGGTGATCGACTGGTTGCTCAAGTCGGATCAGCACGGAAACGCCTGCGCCATGGCCCGGCGCTTCGGCGTGATGTACATGATCTGGAACAGGCGCATCTGGGGCTCCTATCGCGCCCCGAACGGCAGCTGCGCGTCTTCGGGCTGGTCGAACTACAGCGGCAGCAACCCGCACACCGATCACGTGCACCTGAGCTTCTCCTGGGCCGGCGCGCGCAAGGACACCACCTGGTGGGACGGCGGCGGCCCGGTTTGCACGCCGCAGACGGAGGTCTGCAACGGCAAGGACGACGACTGCGACGGGCAGGTCGACGAGGGCCTCACCCGGAGCTGCGGCACCAGCGTCGGCGAGTGCGAGGAGGGCACCGAGACGTGCAACGCGGGCAAGTGGGGTGCGTGTGAAGGCGCCATCGGTCCGCAAACCGAGGCCTGCGACGAGCTCGACAACGACTGCGACGGCCAGACCGACGACGACCAGGTCTGTGAGC
>JAGQIY010000296.1 GCA_020430865.1 Myxococcales bacterium | reverse complement strand
TACAACCAGCTATTGCGCATCTGCGACGAGCTCGACGACTCCGCGATCTACGCTGGCAAGAACGCCTTTCGCTTCTGAACGAACGCCTCGACCAGGCGCTGACAGCGGCCCGCCTCCGACTCGGAGCGCGGGCCGTTCGCTTCGGGGAGCGAATGAAAGGGAGCCCCCCTCACTACTTCTTGGTCAGCGTCTCGGCACCCAGGTCGGTGCCACCGGGCTGTCCCCACTGCCCGACCAGCTTGCCGCCGGACTCGACGTACAACACCACGCCGACGTTCTGCGAGGTACCCCAGCCCACCGCAAACACGTTGCCAGATAGCAGTCCGACTCCCGAGTAGCTATTCCCCGGGATGTTCCATTTCACGTCGTAGAGTTTTCCGCGTGGAGTGATGTCGACGGTACCCTTGTAGATCGATCCGTCGGGGTTCTGGCCCTTGATGATCTCGTAGTTGCCGTTCAGGCCAGGCGGCCCCTTCAGGCTCTCGGCGCCCAGCTTGGCGCTCGCTGGCAGCCCCCAGGTCCCGTCGAGCTGTCCCCCGTTGACGTGATAGACGACCACGCCGTATGGCTCGGCGTTGGACAGCCCGACGGCCAACGTCGTACCGTCCTCGATGCCGACCCCGACCTGCTTGGCCTTGGCGGAGCCTACGGTCCAGTTCAGCAAGTATGCTTGACCGTTCTGGGAGATGGTCACGTCGCCGGTGTACTCACCGCCACCAGGGTTCCGCGCGGCACTGATCGCGTAGGTCCCGGTGTGCTTCCCGGTCGCGCCCATCGGCGGCGTGACGGCAGTGCTCTCGGAGCCCTTCTTGCAGGCGAGGAGCGGCGCGACCACGGCCCCCACCAACAGCAACCCGAATAGCCCCTGGGAAAATGCCTTGAGATTGCGACGCAGCATCGCCCTGATCCTATCACAGCTTGCAGAACACCAGCGCGAGACTGTCTCCGAGGCTAGCCGTATTCCGCAACCCCAGCCCGGCGGCTCGGCCCTCGTTCGCGAGCTCGTCCAAAGTCCAGAAGCGCAAATCCAGCGTGTGCTCCGCGACGTACTCCGGTCCCCGCATCGCGGTCACGCGCAGCTCGCTGCGCAGCCGCCTCGTTTCCGCGTCGAACTTCAACGTTTCCAACACGCGGCAGGGCACGCCGCTGTCGGGGTGTTCGAAGTAGGGGGTGAGGTGCGTCGTGTTCGCCTCGTGGTGCTCCTCGAGCTGAAGTACATCGCACACCAGAACGCCCCGGGGCTCCAGGTGCCGCTCCACCGACTCCAGCGTCCCCCGCAGCTCACCGGCCGTGTGCAGGTGCGCGAAGCCGTTGAAGGGACAGACCGCCAGACGAAAGCGCCGCGGAGCCTCGAAGTGACGAAAGTCGGCGTTCAGCGCCGTGAGGCGCTCCCTCACCCCC
Source organism: Myxococcales bacterium (assembly GCA_020430865.1). Next base: position 4,133 of record JAGQIY010000296.1, on the reverse strand, counting down.
AAACCCTCTGCGCGGCGCTCGAGCACCTCGAGCATCTCCGGGGCGCGCTCCAGCGCGACGACCCGCAGGCCGTCCTTCAGCAACGGCAGGCTGACGCGCCCCGTGCCAGCCCCCAGCTCCAGGAGCTCCTCCTGCCCCTCGGCCAGCCAACGGTAGAACTCCACGTCGTGGGCCCGCTGAGAGAACAGGCGCTCGTAGAAGCTCGGGCTGCGATAGAGCTCAGGCACCCTGGGACTCTACTAGCAGTCCGTCGAGACGTGACCGCGAGTCGTCGCGAGGACGACAGCGGTGTCAGGGGCTCCCGCGCTCCTGCGCTGCGTCAGCCCGACGGATGCGCTCCAATCCATGCGCAAACAGCCTGGAGCGCGCGATCGGCACGCTTGTCGCTATGCTGCGCGACATGCTCCAGAGCTGCGAACACTGTGAAGGCTTCCTGCCCCAAGGGTCTCTCGCCTGCCCCCACTGCGAGGCCGGCGTGTCTCGCAAGGGTCGCCTGGCGATGCTTGCGCTCGGAGCGGTCTCGAGCGTCACCCTGATGGCTTGCTACGGGGCGCCAACCGACGAGCTGAGCTGCGACACCCAGCACCCCGAGCTGGGGCGCACGCCGATTGCCGTGAGCGACGGCGACCAGTCACAGGAGGTCACGCTTTCGTGCGGAAATAGCTCGGAGCTGACCTACCTGTTCACGCTGATGCCGAACGAGCCGAGCGTCGCGCGGCTCACCTGGTCGAACACGAACCCGCTGACGATCGCGCGCCTGAACTGCGACGCGACCAGCGAGCTGGCGTGCATGGGCCCGAACGACACCGGAACGTCGACCTTCGAGGTGCTGGGGTACCAGACCGTGGCCCTCACCGGCCTCGACCCCAGCGCTGCGGCAGATACTCGGGTCTGGGTCGAGTTCACGCCGACTTGTGGTGACGGGATCCAGCAGTCCTACGAGCAGTGCGATGATGGAGCGCGCGTGAGCGGAGACGGCTGCAGCGAGTACTGCTTCGTGGAAGGCGGCGTCGGAGAGTGACCAGAACCCATACTGGGAGCGCCATGAGTCGGCGACGCCTGAACGTGCTCTCTCGAGACTTCTTCCCCGCTTACGTGGTGTGGGAGCTGACCCTGCGTTGCGATCACGCCTGCACCCACTGCGGCTCACGCGCGAGCGCCGCGCGCCCCGAGGAGCTCTCGACGGCGCAGGCGCTGGATGTGGTGAATCAGCTGCGGGAGCTGGGCGCCCGAGAGGTCGTGCTGATCGGTGGTGAAGCCTACCTCCACACGGGCTTCCTACGCATCGTTCGCGCGCTCGCCGACGCGGGGATCCACCCGACCCTGACCACCGGCGGTCGCGGGGTGGACGCTGTCCTCGCCGCACGGATGCAAGAGGCCGGTCTGAGGCAGGTCAGCGTGAGCATCGACGGTCTGCGCGAGAACCACGACCGCATGCGAAACCTCCGCGGCAGCTTCGACCTCGCGACGGCGGCGCTCGAGGCGTGCAAGGCAGCTGGCATTCGCGTAACCGCCAACACGAACATCAATCGCTTGAACCAGCGAGACCTCGAGCCACTGTTCGAACACCTCGCTGCGCTTGGCATCGTGGCGTGGCAGCTCCAGCTCACCGCGCCCCTCGGTCGAGCCGCCGATCGAACCGAACTGATCCTCCAGCCTTGGCAGCTGATCGAGCTGCTGCCCCGCATCGCCGAGTTGAAGCGGCGCGGCTTCGAGCGCGGCATCACGTTGCTGCCAGGCAACAACCTGGGCTACTTCGGCCAGGAGGAGGCCCTGCTTCGTTCGCCGCATCCCGGCGGAAAGGACCACTGGGCGGGCTGCCAGGCCGGACGCTTCGTGCTCGGCATCGAGTCCGATGGCGCCGTGAAGGGCTGTCCCTCGCTGCAGACCTCGCACTACGTCGGAGGTTCACTGAAGGAGCACAGCCTGGAGCGGATCTGGACCCAAACACCCGAGCTCGCCTTCGCTCGGGACCGCGGCGTCGAGGCCCTTTGGGGCTTCTGCCGCGACTGCGTGTTCGCCGAAACCTGTCTCGGCGGCTGCTCCTTCACGGCTCATTCACTGCTTGGCAGGCCAGGCAACAACCCCTACTGTCACTTCCGCGCGAAAACGCTACAGAAGCGGGGGACGAGGGAGCGCCTGGTGCCCACCAGGGCAGCCAGCGGCAAGCCCTTCGACAACGGTTGCTTCGAGCTCATCGAAGAGCCCTTCGACGCACCCTCCCCCCCCGAGCCCGATCCAGAGGGCCTGGTGCGAATCACTCGTCGGCCTAGCCGAACGGCGACCTCCGAGGAAGCCGAGCGCTGAGCGCGCGCTACTCACCAGGCGGACTCGCCACCTCGAGCGGTTGCTTCTCTTCCGGTGGAGGCTCGGCGAACTCCTGAGGTCTCTGCGCGTCGCTGCCGTCGCAGTCAGAGTCGATCCCGTCGCCTTCCGTATCCGCCGCGCCGGGGTGAGTGCTCGCCGACAGGTCGTCACAATCTTCCCGCATGGGAAATCCGTCACCGTCTTGGTCAGCGTTCGGATCTCGCGGCTCGGGCATGTATGCGTGGGGTGCGCCGTAGCAGGCCATCAACGTCATGGCGAGGCTGCCGCCGATGGCTACCTGGAGCAGGCGTGGTGCAATGCGATGGGTTCGAGGCTCTGGTTCGATTCCACAGTGGGGACACGTGGTGTCGCTCGGACCGAAGCCGCCACATCCGACGCAAGGCTCTAGATTCTGCATTCCGCTCCCTCAACGCTCCAAGGAAGCCCCATCTTACAAGGTCACGAGCCGTTCCTTTCAGGAGATCAGGGGGGGAGAGCAGCGCCTCACGAGAAACGTCATGGATCTAGCGAATATCACGCATGAAAGCCGATGGCTCGCTCGGGTGCTCGTCCGCTCGTACTGGACGCGGATGGAGGGCCGGATACGCGCGGAACCGGGCGGATCCCAAGCTCCCGATCTGCCCCAGCTCGCTTATGCGTGCGCCGTTGACCCCGATGGCTAAACTCGGCGACCCTTATGGCTATGCTCAAGATCCGTGCCCGGGCGACTGCGCTCGCGAGTGTGCTTCCGTTCGCCATCATCGGGTTCGCTGCCTGCAGCAGCGACCCGGCGCAACCCGAAGAGGCAGTGGGAAGCTCCACGCAGGCGGCCATCAACGCGGGCTCTGGACCCAGTTGCCACGTGGAATTGACCAAGGTCAACTACGACGACGAGGGGACGGAGACGGGGAACTTCATCGAGCTCCACGTGGTTCGCGACCCGGACTCGCCTCCGGCGGTGTTTCTTGGAGACTGCGGCATGGGGATCGTGCGCCACGTGAACGGCGCCAACTGCGGCACGGCGTGGGACATCGACGTCTCGAACACGACGATTCCAAACGACGACTACCTGGTGATCTGCGGGAAAGACGGCATCGGAACGGACAAATCGCAGTGCGATGTCTTCGGCCCGACCGCCGATCTGCTGCAGAACGGCGCGCCCGACGCGCTCAAGTTCTTGGACACCAACGCCAAAGCGTTCCTCGATGTGTGGTGGGAAGGGAGCGGCAGTTGTTCTCCAGTGGGCAGCAGCTCGGTCTCGCTCCAGACGGACACCGGCGCCACGCCCGATCTGACCAACATCGCCTGCAACGATGCCTTCACCCTCGTGGAGACGAGCACCCTCACGCTGCGCCAGCCGAACCCTTGCCCCGCGACAGACGCGGGTACTGACGGCAGCGCCGGGGCAGGAGGAACTGGGGGGGCTGGTGGGAGCTCTGGAGCCAGCACGAGCGGAGGAACCGGCGGCACCTCCGCATCCGGGGGGAGCCCCGCAACCGGAGGCGTCGGAGGCACGCTTGGCTCCGGTGGAAGCGGTGGATCGGGCACAGGAACGGGCGCGACGGGTGGATTCAGTAGCGGAACCGGTGGTTCACTCCCAACCGGAGGCACCGGAGGCACGCTTGGCTCGGGTGGGAGCGGTGGAACCGGAACCAGCAACGGCGGATCCGCCGGGACCGGCTCGGGCACCGGTGGAACCGGCACCGCAACCGGCGGAAGCGCAGGAACCGGAACCAGCAACGGTGGAAGCGCAGGAACCGGCTCGAGCACTGGTGGATCCGCCGGGACCGCCTCGGGCACCGGTGGAACCGGCACCGCAACCGGCG
>JAGQIY010000295.1 GCA_020430865.1 Myxococcales bacterium | reverse complement strand
GGCACCGAGACGTGCAACGCGGGCAAGTGGGGTGCGTGTGAAGGCGCCATCGGTCCGCAAACCGAGGCCTGCGACGAGCTCGACAACGACTGCGACGGCCAGACCGACGACGACCAGGTCTGTGAGCTCGAAGAGGCCTGGCAGGCCGCACTCTTCGACTCCGGAAACCACACCGACCTCAACGGGGACGGCGGAGCCGACCTCTGCGCACTCAGCGACTCCGGCATCGAGTGCGCGCTGTCCCGAGGAAATACCTTCAAACCAACGCCGGAGATCTCGCTCTTCGACGTCGACCTGGCGTCGCCCAGCGTCTTCTCCACCCTGCGCGTCGGCGACGTCACCGGAGACGGACGAGCCGACGTCTGCGTCCGCCTCCCCGAAGGCGTCCGCTGCTGGCAAGGCGGCGAGCAAGGCCTCGGCGACTCGCTCCTCGGCCCAGACCTCAGCGACGCCAAGGGCTGGGGAGAGACCCGGTATTTCAGCGCCCTGCGTCTCGCAGACATCGACGGCGACGCACGAGCCGATCTGTGTGCCCGGGGCAAGGACGGACTCGCCTGCTACCCGAGCCTCGGCACCGGCTTCGGCGACGCGCGTATCCTCACGGCACTGAGCGACGCCGCTGGCTTCGACGACGTCAACCGCTACGGCACCCTCCGCCTCGGCGACGTCGACGGAGACGGAAGGAGCGACGTCTGCGCCAGAGAGCCTCAGGGCATGTCCTGCTGGCTCAGCACCGAGGCCGGCTTCGTCGAGCGCATCGCCGGGCCTGCCTGGACCGACGACGCCGGCTGGAGCGACTGGCACGCCTGGAGCACCATTCGCCTCGCGGACGTCGACGGAGACGGGCGCAGCGACCTCTGCGCTCGCGAGGACGAAGCCCTGCGCTGCTACCTCTTCGACGGACAGGCCTTCAGCGAGCGACTCGATGGGCCCGCCTTGCCCTCGCCAGCATGGGACACCCGCACCGCCCTCGCCTCCATCCGCATGGCAGATCTCGACGGAGACGGAAGGAGCGACGTCTGCGTGCGCAGCGAGCAAGGCCTCGACTGCTGGCTCGCGACCGACACCGGCTTCGACCGCCGGGTGCTCGGGCCGGCGCTCGCAGAGACCGACGGCTGGGCTCTCCCCCAGAACTACCGCACCCTGCGCCTCGCCGACATCAACGGAGATAACCGCGCGGATATCTGCGGTCGCTCGACGGATGGCATCCAGTGCTGGCCCTACGAGGGCGGCGGATTCGGCTGGGAGATCAGCGGACCCGAATGGTCCGACGCGGCGGGCTGGGACCTGCCGGAGCGCTACCACTCCATTCGACTCGCCGGCGTCCTCGGCGGGGGTGAGGTGGGCGCTGGCGGCGGCGGTGGTTTGCCGAACGGAAACGGTGGGGGCGCTGGTCCGTCGACGGGCGGCAGCAGCGCCGCAGCGCCGGGTGACCCCGGTGATCCTTCAGGCTGCGCCTTCAGCGCGAACGAGCCTTCTGGCCAGAGCACGAGCTGGCTTTCACTGCTGAGCCTCCTGGGATGGGGGCTGATTCGGCGCCGGAGCAGCGCCCGAGGTACGAGGAGAGACTGATGCGACGCGTGATTCTGATTGGTGTTTTGTTCGGGTTGTCCCAGGCGTTCGTCGGCTGCGCTGGCGGCGATGACTCCGGGAGCGGCGCGGCAGGCAGCGGCGGCGACGGCGGTCAGGGCGGAGACGGGGCGAACGGCGGCAACGGCGGCGGAGAGCCACTGAAGACGCTTGCTGCCGAGGACCTGTGCGACGAGCTCGCGGCGATCGCCTGCGACTCGGACAGCGACTGCTGCGAGGCGCCCAGCGCCTGGCCCGGAACCGGCGAGGGCGAGCCGGAGCCCGTCGGCTGCATGACGACTCAGCTCGCAGCGTGCCGCGGCGGACTCGGCAAGCTGGCTCGAGATCCGCGCACCGGCTACGATCCCGAAGCCGGCGCTTCCCTGGTGAATCAGCTGCGGACGGTCGCTGGTGGCTGCTGGGAGGAGCGCGTCGACTACGCCTCGCTGGTCGCGATCTTCACGGGCACCGGCGTCGAGGGCGCGAGCTGCACCCCGGAGAGCACGAACCACGGCGGCTTGCAGCTGGCGTCGCTGTCCTGCGCCGAGGATCTGGGCTGCGAGATCTACCTCAACGCGTCGGGCGAAGCGCGGGGACGCTGTGAGGTCCGTGAGAGCGGCATCTGCTCACACCCCCTGGACTGCGCGGCGGACGCCTGGTGCGACGCGAGCGGCTGGAAGCCCGGCGTCACCGGTCACTGCAACCCGCTGAAGGCCAACGGCTGGGACTGCGACAGCGACGCTCAGTGTGAGAGTCAGTTCTGCGACGCGGCTGGACGCTGCTCGGCGACCGGGCCGAGGCGCATGTGCCTGACGCAGCCCTACGCCAGCGAGATCGAGACGGACGCGCCGAACCTGTATTTCCGCCTGGCGGAAGCTGGGTCCAGCGTCAACGACGCCTCGGGTCAGGGCCACGGCGGCACACGCATGGGCGAAGCCGATTCGCTGAGCCCCGGCGCGCTCGCGGACGACGGGGACCTGGCCATGGCCTTCGACGGCGTGGACGACGGCGTGGAGGTCGCGGCAGGCAGCATCGACGCCAGCACGGGGCTCGCCCTGGAGCTCTGGTTCAGCTTCCCGGAGACCACGTTCGGCGCAGAGGACTCACCGACCTTCCCCATCCTGGCCTTCGGCGAGGGCACGGATCTCGGTGTCGCCGTGGTGCTGAACTCGAGCGGCGAGCTGTACGTCAACCTGCGAGACACGCTGGGCGAGGATCACGAGCTGATCAACGCCGACAAGCGACCGAGCCACAGCGACTGGCACCACCTGGTGGTCAACTACGATGGTTTCCTTGCGGAAACGTACCTCGACGGCGGCAAGCTCGCCAGCCTGGAGGCCGTGTTCGTCCCCGACGTCAGCGGCAAGCTGCGGGTCGGCTTCACCGACTCGGGCAGCCATTTCAAGGGCGGCATGGACGAGCTGGCCATCTACGAGAAGGCCCTGCCCCTCGGTCGCTTGCTGGAGCACCGGCGCATCGCCAAGAAGGGGCCCGCGCGCTCCTGGCCGGTCTTCAGCTGGTTTCAGTGATCTGCCGAGACGAACGAACACAGCATGAAACGCACTTGTTTGTCCCTCGCGGCCTTGGCGCTGACGCTCGGTGTGTCGGCGCGTGAAGCCCGCGCTCAGACCGTCGCAGACCTGGCTGCTCGAGGCTGGTGCAGCACCTCGGGCCTCGGCGGGCTCTCCGATCAGCTCGCCGAGACCCAGATGTGCATGCGTCCCGGAGCGTTCGTGAAGTTCACACCGCACTCCAACGTCACGCTCAACAACTCGAGCATCTACCCCTTCCTGCAGGCGAGCGCTCGCGACGCGCTGTGGTCGGCCTCGAACCACCTGCACATCTACATCAACAGCGCGTTCCGGACCCTCGCGGATCAGTACGTGCTGTACTACTCCGGGGGCTGCGGCCTGGCGGCGAGGCCGGGCCAGAGCAACCATCAAACGGGGCGCGCCCTGGACGTGCAAAACTGGAGCGCGGCGCGCAGCGCGCTGCAAAACGCGGGCTGCGTCTGGCTCGGCTCCAGGGATCCGGTGCACTTCGACTGCCCTGGCAGCGACGGCCGCGCCGACGCGATCCGCGCGTTTCAGCGCCTGTGGAACGTCAACCACCCGAGCGACACCATCGCCGAAGACGGGTCCTATGGTCCGGCGACGGAGAGCCGCCTGGCGCGCAGCCCGGCGTCAGGCTTCGCCAAGAGCGGCTGCGACACGGGCCCGGTTTGCACGCCGCAGACGGAGGTCTGCAACGGCAAGGACGACGACTGCGACGGGCAGGTCGACGAGAACGCCAGCGCCGAGGTCTGCAACGGCAAGGACGATGACTGCGACGGACAGATCGACGAGGGCCTCACCCGGAGCTGCGGCTCCAGCGTCGGCGAGTGCGAGGAAGGCACCGAGACGTGCAACGCGGGCAAGTGGGGTGCGTGTGAAGGCGCCATCGGTCCGCAAACCGAGGCCTGCGACGAGCTCGACAACGACTGCGACGGCCAGACCGACGACGACCAGGTCTGTGAGC
>JAGQIY010000294.1 GCA_020430865.1 Myxococcales bacterium | reverse complement strand
GGCCACGCTGGCCGTGGGTCGTGTGTGGGTGGGGCGCCTTCACCGCGTTGTGTTTCGCCATCGCAACCGACCGCGTCCCGATCGGAGCATGGGTCAGCGCGGCGATGGAACCAGCGGCTCGGGCGGCGCCTGCCAGGCCTCCAGGCACCACTGCGTTCGCTCCCGCGCCGCAGTCCGCGCCGCTGACCGCCGCTCGGGAGCACCGCACGGAAGCCGGCAGCGCGGCGGACCTCTCGGCGACCTCCGCCCCCCAGCCACGGCTGCCTGCCCGGGATGTCGCCGCTTCCCAGCCAGCCGGGAGACCAGAGGCGGCCACCGGGGAGGCTGGCGCAGGCAGCGAGCCCAGCGCCACGAGTCAGCTCGACCTGCCGGCGCCGCCGAAGGTCGACACGCTTCCCGGCGCCGCGCCGGCGCTCCCCTCACCCCCAACCGAAGAAACCCCGAAGGCGATCGGGAGTCAGTCGAGCGCCGGCACGAGTTGCGAAGCTGCAATCGAGCGTTACCAGGAGGAAATCCGTATCGGGGGCCCGGCGGCACCTCCCGATCTGAGTCGCGCACACTTCGCCTCGGTGCTCGAGAATGGTAGCTACTTCAGTCACTGCGGCGTCCCCGACGCGATGAGCCTGGAGATCTGCGCGGCGGTGCGCGATGGTCGCGCGGTGGGGGTCACCATCCGCAGCACACCGGGTGATCGGCGGATCCAGGCGTGCGTCGCGCGAGCCGTGCGCGGCCTCTCGTTCCCTGCGCATCCCCGTCTGGACGTCACGCGAACGCGCTTCGCCGCCGAGTGATCCGCTACCTCCGCTTCGGCGGCAGAGGCAGCAGCATCGACACGCGTGCTCTGACCTGCTCGAACGCCGGGCGACGCTCGAGCATCCGCTGCTCGATCATCGGGATGCTGGCGAAGCGGAACATCAGCGTGATCGACAGCGCACCCAGGCCGCCCCACCAGGCGCGCGGATCACCCGCCAGCCCAAACAGGAACAGGCCCCACCAGAACATCAGCTCGCCGAAGTAGTTGGGGTGACGCGACCAGCTCCAGAGTCCGGTCTCCAGGACCTCTCCGGGACGCTTGGGCCCGGTCACGAACGCGCGAAGTTGACGATCCGCCAGCCCCTCGAGGCTGATCGCCCCGAAGGTGACGATGAAGCCGGCCACATCGAGCGCCCCGAGAGGGTGGCTGCCAGTCAGCGCTGGCCAGAGCGCCAGGCAGCCGAGAAAAACCTGAACCGTGGGGAAAAGGTGGATCCCCGCGAAACTGACCAGCCAGTACCAGCGCCGCGTCTTGCGACGAAAGTCCTCGTAGCGCCAGTCCTCGTGCCCGAGGCCGCTCCAGCCACGCGCCCAGTTCGCCGTGAGCCGCGCCCCCCACCAGCACACCAGGGCGATCACGCACAGCTGCCGGAGCAGCAGTCCCGATCCCCCCTGAGGCGCCAGAAAGGCCCAGTACGCCGCGATGGGGATCGGCGCCACACTCCAGTACGGGTCGTAGGTGCTCGAGTTGTCGAGCCACACACTCCCCGCAAACACCAGCAGCGTGGCGGCTAGATCGGCGACCACCGCCACGACGATCGGGTGCCATGAGCGCTGCACGAGTCCAACGACGACGGCGGCGACCAGCGCAACCACGTAGACGGCAGCAACGATCCCGAAGGATCCGGCTCGACCCGGTCGTGGCGCCATGTTGCGCTACATAACCCTGACCTGCCAGAGTTGACCAGCACCCGAACCATGAAACCGCCCCCCAGAGACCCGGGTCCCGACCCGCCGTCAGAGCTCGGCCCCGCCCGAGCGGGCTCTCGAGGCGCGCACCCGGAGGACCAGAGCAGAGGTCCAGAGCCCGCGCCCGGCGCCGCTGCTGGCTCCTCCGTGCAGGGCGCGCCACTCCCCCGCTTCGATGTGCCCCAAAGGCCCACGGGGCGCGGCTACCGCCTGGCCCGATGCAGCGGATGTCGAGCGCCAGAGGAGCGGTGTTTCTGTGTGGAATTGCGCCCGGTCGACAGCCAGGTGCGTGTACTGGTCATCCTCCACGCGCTGGAGCAGTTTCGCCCCACCAACACGGGGCGCTACGCCACCCAGATCCTGCGCGGGTCGGAGCTGCGGATACGGGGCGGTCGCTCGAGCGCTGGCGTACCGATGCCGCTCGATCTGAGCGACCTCGACCCGGGCGATCCCGGCACGCTGTTGCTTCACCCTGGTCCCGAGGCTCGGCTCCTCGACGAGCACTTCGCGCCCCCCCCGGGGCCAATCCGGCTGGTGGTCCCCGACGGCACCTGGACCCAGACACGTCAGATGCTGCGTCGGGAGCCACGGCTCAAGGCGCTGAGCCAGATCGCGTTGCCGCGCGGCAAACCCTCGATCTACGCACTGCGCAGGGGGGTCACTCCGGATGGCCTATGCACGCTGGAGGCCATCGCGCGCGCGCTTCGCGCTCTGGGAGAAGGCGCGGCCGCCGACGAGCTCGAGCGCGTGCTCCTGATCGCCGTGCGCGTCGGCATGGCGGCACGCGGGTACCACGACTGGCAACCGCCGCGCTGATGCTTGCTCGACCCCATGTCAGCTCCTAGCCTTGGGCACGTGAAGCGCGAACTTCCGATTTGGGGTGGACGGCAGGTGACGGCGCCGCTGCAGCCGCCGCGCCCCCGGGACGCCGTACGCCCAACCTACTGCGTCTGGGAGGTGACGTTGCGCTGTGACCTTGCCTGCGCCCACTGCGGTTCGCGCGCGGGCAAGCCTCGCGCCGACGAGCTCGACACCGACCAGTGCCTGGAGGTCATCCGCCAGCTGGCGGCCTTCGGCGTGAAGGAGGTGAGCCTGATCGGGGGTGAAGTCTACCTGCGGAACGACTGGCAGCGCTTGGTGGCCGCGGTGAGGGACGCCGGCATGGTGTGCGGCATCGTGAGCGGCGGCCGTGGCTTCACCCCGGAGCGAGCCAGGCAGGCGAGAGACGCTGGCGTCAGCGGGGTGAGCATCTCGGTCGACGGCATGGAAGCGGCGCACGACGAGCTGAGAGCCCTCAGAGGCAGCTTCCGTGCGGCAATGAACGCCCTCGAAGCTCTGGGCGCCGCCGGAGTACGCCACGCAGCCAACACGCAGATCAACCAGCTGAGCCGCCGGGACCTGCCTCGCCTGCTCGAGGCGCTGATCGAACGCGGCATCTACGGCTGGCAACCGCAGCTGACGGTGGCGATGGGGCGCGCCGCGGACCGCCCGGAGCTCCTCCTGCAGCCGTTCGACCTGCTCGAGGTGATGCCGCTGCTCGCCGAGCTTGCACGGCGCTGCTCGGAAGCGGGGGTGCGGTTCGCTCCAGGCAACAACGTGGGCTACTTCGGGCCCCTCGAGAGCGAGCTCCGCCGACACGTCGCTCAGGGTCACTGTCAATCGTGCAGCGCCGGGCGCCAGACGCTGGGCATCGAGGCGAACGGCGACGTGAAGGGCTGCCCTTCCCTGCCCAGCGCGGACTACGTCGGAGG
>JAGQIY010000293.1 GCA_020430865.1 Myxococcales bacterium | reverse complement strand
TGACTGGCCCCGTGTATCGGCGCGATGCCTCGGGTGGGTGCCAGATCCTCACGGATCTAGTGCCACGCTGAAGCCGTTCTGGGCTCGGTTTGGCTTCGGTTGTCAAAGAACGCTTGTCCGCTGCGCGGACATGCCAGCGTTTGGCCCGTGAACGAAGACGCCGCCACAATCCCGATCCCGCCCGAGTGGCCGCAGGTCGCCAAGAGTGGCCTCGTGCACGCCGTCGCCCTCGCGCGACTCGCGCTGATCCAAGTCCTGTCCGGTTTCGAGAACGGGCGCGCGCCGAAGGCTCGACTGTTCTCCGAGGTCCAGCGCTTGAAGCAGCGGGTCGCTCAGCTCGAGGCCGAGATCGCCATCAAAGATCGCCGCATGGCGCAGCTCGCCCCCGCGAAGCGTCCGCACTATTCCCCGATGGACCGACTCCGGATCCTGCTTCTGCAGGCTGAGGCGGGGTGGACCCTCGCGGAAACGGCTGGACGGTTTCTCATCAGTGCGCAGACCGTCGCCAACTGGAAGAAGCGCCTCGATGAGCACGGCGAGGCCGCTCTGGTCCAGACGCCCGAACCCGTCAATCGCTTCCCCGACTACGTCCGAGAGCTCGTCCGTGGTCTCAGTCGGGCCTTTCCGACCGCCGGTCGCCAACGCATCGCCGATACCCTCGCTCGCACAGGACTCGTGCTCGCCGCCTCCACCGTCCGACGCATGGCCGCCGAGCCGTCCACGACGCCGGAGCCGCCTCCAGCTGACGACGTCACCGAGAAGCCGCCTGCAGCTCGCAACGCCGACGCCAACCCCAAAGGCATTACCGCGCGGCACATCAACCACGTCTGGCACTGCGACCTCACCGTCGTCCCAACCGCGCTCGGGCTTTGGCTCCCCTGGTTTCCCTTCTGCGTCTGGCTCGGATGGCCCTTCGTCTACTGGGTCGCTGGCGTTGTCGACCAGTACTCCCGCGCTCCCATCAAGCTCAAAGCCTTCAAGAAGCAGCCCACCGGACGCGACGTGCGCCGCTTCTTGATTGCGGCCATCCGCGCCGCCGGCGCCGCGCCCGAGCACCTCATCACCGACCGCGGCGTGCAGTTCCGCGAGGATTACCGAACGTGGTGCAAGCGGCTCGGAATCACGCCGCGCTGGGGCGCTGTTGGGAGCCACAAGTCCATCGCCATCATCGAGCGATTCTGGCGCAGCATGAAGGACGAGTGCTGCAACAGCATCCTGATCCCACTCCAGCCAAGCGCCATGCAAGCCGAACTCGACTGCTACGCAGCTTGGTTTCGGCTCCACCGTCCTCATCGAGCACTGCAGGGTACCACGCCCAATGAGCGAGCGGCGGACGAGCCACGCAACGTGGTGCGATTCGAACCGAGACCGAGAATGCCCATCCGCGGGGATCCAGAAAGCGTCCGCTGCGTGTCCTCCGTCGAGCTGCGAGTCACTCCGTTTGCCGGCAAGGAGCACTTGCCGGTAGTCGAAGTCGAAGCAGCCTGACCCGACTCCGTCTGCGCGAGCTGCCCCGCGTGAAGGCCGAGGTGCGTCTCGGAGCCGACGACCGAGCGTTGGATTCCGCTGGGACTGGAGCCTGGTGCAACGAAGCGGAGCCGGAACGCTCAACGGAACCACATATTGTTTCCCCGCGGCAAGCACAAAGCAGCCTCCAAGCCTCGCTGGACACATACAAGGGAAACGAGTTCAAATGAGCTGTACGTAAGCTCATCATCGCTGAGAACTTCTCGACTCCCATCACCGTCCGGAACACGAATGCTCTTCATGGTCTGGCCCGACCCATCAGCGCTCGCGACACTGGTCGTCTCGCCGGGCGTGAATCGAAGGGTCTTTCCCGTCTCTCCCCCGACGACGCCAATAATTGCAAGGTCTGACTCAGAGTCACCAATCTCACCCACTCGGGGTTCCGGCAAGTCAGAGGGCTCTTCGCCGCAGCCCGTCACAAGCGCCGTCACAAGAACGGCTGCGTGACTAAGTTGGCTCTTGGTTCTAAACACAATATCTCCGATCCCTGCTAAGGGCAGGTAAAACCCAGTTCGATGAGAGCATCCGCCGCGGGCGCGTTCGGATCGTCGGTGTACACCCACGTGGGTCGGGCATGTGGCGGTCGTACTAGACACTGGGCGGAATTGTGCATGCACACCTCACCGGTGGTGAGGTCTACGTCCTCCATTCCAGCCAACCGCCAAGGCGGTGAAACAGATATCCGAATTGTCTTGTAGGTTTCTGTGTATTGAATTGCCAACGCATGCGTTACTGGCTCACAGCACAGAATAGATGACGTTGGCTTGGGGAGCCGAACGAGCATCGGGAAGTCCCCATACAGATCCACGACCGACGGCGAGTTGATGTCGCATCCAGTCGCGCATTCAGGCTCGGACGCCATGCACTCCCCTGTGCAGTCGACCACCAAGTTGCCAGGACAGTTGAGAGTTCCTCCGCCTCCCATCCCGCCAATCCCCGATGTCCCCCCGGTGCCACCTCCGCCAGGCGCGCCGGCGCCACCTGACGCCCCGGCGCCAGACGCCCCGACGCCACCGGCACCAGTAGCCCCCACCCCGCCAACGCCCGCACCCCCATCACCGCCAGTCCCACCGTTTCCCCCTGCACACTGACACTCACCAAAGGCAGTTCCGGAGCTGTTGCAGGTCTGAGCACCGGTCGAGCCGTCGGGGCACGCGCAGGACTCGGTGCGGCCGGGATCACAGACGACCTTCCCGGCGGGGAGCGGGTCACTGGAGCCGCAGCCGGGCGCCGATAGTAACATCAGTGAAACACCGGCGGCGGCGAGCTTGAACGAGGCTTTGGAGCGTTGAGCTTTGCGGGAGTTCGTCATGAACGACTCGCTAGACGGGAGGGGGTTCGGCTGCAAGACAGAGCCACTTCGGCCGCTGTTCTGCTTCGTTGCGCGAAGGATTCCGCGCAATGCGACCGGGCGGTCGATGTAGGTGGGGCGCTCCGTTGAGGGGAGAACAGAGCCAAAGAGAAGACCGTGCATCACCGCGGCGCTCGCGCTGCCTAGCGCTGCCCCGCGGCCTTCATTTTCGCACGGAAGCGCACCCAAGACGCGACCGTACGCCAACGATGTACAGGATCCCGAAGTGCCACGGCAACACGAAATCGTCTAGGCGGGTTCGTTTTCTTGACGTTGCCATGCGGTCGCTCTCTCAGCAGAGATTTCCCGCCGAAACGTCCGACGCGTTTCACGACTGAAACTCTGCGCATGCGGGAACGCAACGCAGGGGACGACCGTGCGGTCTTCGCCCCTCATCGCCATGGGGAACACATCACGCGACTGGAGCCGCTACTCCAACGGTCGCTTGCCCGAACGGAACGGGCACTCCAGTGGGCGCTCACTCCCCGGCGCGCCGCGCTGGGAAGAAACGTCGATACCCCAACAAGCAAGCAGGCAGCGTGAAGCCGCATGCCTGACCTTGGCTCAAGCGAAGGCTCTGAGCAGGCTCTCGGCGATGCGCTCTGCGGTCTTTCCATCCCAGTACTTCGGGATGCGGCCTTCCAGCTTGCGGCTCATGACCTCGTTGTAGGCGGGCAGGATGGTCTCGCGGCGGCTGCCGGCGAGCACGTTGGTTCCCTCTTCGATGGTGCACGGGCGCTCGGTGTTCTCCCGCAGGGTCACGCAGGGCGTGCCGAGGACGGTCGTTTCCTCCTGGATCCCTCCGGAGTCACTCAGCACCACCTTGGCGGAGGCCATCAGGCGCAAGAAGTCCAGGTAGCCGAGGGGCTCGACCAGCCGCCAGCGCGCAGCATCCAGCTCGAAGCCCATGTCCTTGAGGCGCGCGCGGGTGCGCGGGTGCACCGGGAAGACCAGCGGCTGGTCGTGGGAGACCTCGTCGAGCACGCCCAGCAGGTGCTTCAGCTGCTCGGGCTCATCGACGTTGCTCGGGCGATGCAGCGTGACGAGGCCGTAGCCGCGCTCGGTGAGATCGAGGCGCTGCATGATGTCCGACTGCATCGCCTTCTCTTTGGCATAGAGCAGAGTGTCGATCATCACGTTGCCGACGTACTCGACGCGCTCGTCGGCGACGCCTTCTGCCTTCAGGTTCGTCAGGCCCGCGGGGTCCGAGACGTAGAGCACGTCGCTCAAGACGTCGGTGACCTTGCGATTGGTCTCCTCGGGCATGTCGTCGTCCAAGGAGCGGAGCCCAGCCTCGACGTGGACCATCACCGGGCGCTTGCGCATTTTCCCACGGAAACGAAACTCCTCCGGAAGGAAATGCTTGGCGGTGACCAGCGCACAGCCCGCGGTGGAGTTGACGTCGCCCACGACGATCACGACGTGGGGGTTCTCTGCCTGGATCACCGTCTCGAAGCGCTTCATGATCTCCGCCGTCTGCACGGCGTGAGACGCGGAGCCCACCTCGAGGTTCATGTCGGGCCTGGGGATCGCGAGATCCTCGAAGAAGACCTTCGCGAGCTTCTCGTCGTAGTGCTGCCCGGTGTTGACCAGCTTCACCTGAAACTGCTCCGGGCGTGCGTTGAACGCACGCATCAGCGGGGCGATCTTGGGGAAGTTCGGGCGGGCGCCCGCGACGCACAGGACTTTGATGATCACGGCCCCGGAATAGCCAGAAAGCCATTCCGGGGCAACCGTGGGCTCAGGGCAGCGGGACGAGCACGAAGTTCCGCGTCGTCGAGCCGCCGTCACTGACGTTCACCGTGGCCACGGCGTCCTGGTAGCCCGCCTTCCGCACCCGCACTTCCCAGCCCGTGCCGGCGATGGCGGTGTTGAAGTTGTAGTTGCCGGTGCCCGTGGTGGTCTGCTCCGCGAGGCCGCGGTTGATCTGCACCGTTGCGCCGTTGACGGGCTGGGACTGATCGTCGACTACCTGGCCGAGCAACACGCCAGCGCCGGGGTTCGCGCCGATGCGCACCTGGTAGTGCCCAGCCTGCTTGGTCAGGTAGCCCTGGGTGTCGACGCTGACCACGTGGAAGAAGTGGATCCCATCGGGCAGGTTCGACTGGATCAGCTGCTTGTTC
>JAGQIY010000292.1 GCA_020430865.1 Myxococcales bacterium | reverse complement strand
TCGCCCTCGCGGTGGGCTGCGGCGGCGACGTCACCTACAAGAGCGGCGTCGACGGCTCGAAGACCGCGGCCGAGCTCTCCGACGCCGACGTCCAGGCGATCTGCGCCGCGGCCAAGGAGACGAGCGAGAAGTGGGCGGAGAACAACAAGGACGCGCTCTGCAACCTGACCGGCGGCGTGGCCGGCGCGCTGGCCGGCGCCCTGGGCGGCGGCGACCCCGTGGCCGCCTGCGAGACCGCGGTGAGCGACTGCAAGTCGAGCGGCGTCGTGCCCGCGGAGACGGAGTGCAACCCCAAGCTGGAGGGCTGCAACGTCACCGTGGCCGAGCTCGAGACCTGCTTCAACGACACCCTGGCCGCGACCGAGAAGGTGATGGACGCCCTGGCTTCCTTGACCTGCACCGAGCTGACCTCGGAGAACAGCAACAACGCCCTGGAGCAGTACGTGGAGCCCGCCTCCTGCGTGGCCATCGAGCAGAAGTGCCCCGACATCAGCTTCGGGGAGCCGGCCATCGGCACCAGCACCACCAGCTGAGCTCGCCTCGGCCGCGGGGTTACCCGGCGAACTCGGAGGGCGGCTCCAGCGCGCTTCGAAGCGCCCCGCCCCTCGACGCCGATCTCCAACTCTGGTGTCCTCCGCCCGACCGCGCATGGACGCCACACAGCACAGCAGCATCGTCAGCTTCATCTGGGGCATCGCAGATGACGTGCTCCGGGACCTCTATGTTCGGGGCAAGTATCGCGACGTCATCCTCCCCATGGTGGTCCTGCGTCGCCTCGACGCGGTGCTCGAGCCGAGCAAGCAGGCCGTGCTCGACATGAAGAAGAGCCTCGACAAGGCCAAGATCACCGAGCAGGACCAGCCGCTTCGGCACGCGGCCGGTCAGGCCTTCTACAACACCTCGAAGTTCACGCTACGGGATCTGCGCAACCGCGCCACCCAGCAGGCGCTTAAGGCGGACTTCGAGGCCTACCTCGACGGCTTCTCCCCGAACGTGCAGGAGATCTTCGACAACTTCGAGTTCAGGAACCAGATCCCGAAGCTCACCAAGGCGGACGCCCTCGGCACCCTCATCGAGAAGTTCCTCGACCCCCGCACGAACCTGAGCCCCCACGCCGTGCAGACGGGTGCGGGCGAGCACCCGGGCCTCGACAACCACGCGATGGGTACCATCTTCGAGGAGCTGGTCCGCCGCTTCAACGAGGACAACAACGAGGAGGCGGGCGAGCACTGGACCCCCCGCGACGCCGTCAAGCTCATGGCCCGCCTGATCTTCATGCCGGTGGCGGACCAGCTCGAGTCGGGCACCTACCTGCTCTACGACGGCGCGTGCGGCACCGGCGGCATGCTGACGGTGGCCGAGGACACCCTGCGCGAGCTGGCAGCCGAGCACGGCAAGAAGGTGGCGACGCACCTGTACGGGCAGGAGATCAACGGCGAGACCTACGCGATCTGCAAGGCGGACCTCCTCCTGAAGGGCGACGGCGAGGCGGCAGACAACATCGTCGGCGGGCCCGAGCACTCTACCCTCGCCAACGACGCCTTCACCGCGCGCGAGTTCGACTTCATGCTCTCCAACCCCCCCTACGGGAAGAGCTGGAAGACGGACCAGGAGCGGATGGGCGGCAAGGCCTCCATCAAAGACCCCCGCTTCGTGGTGACCCACGACGGCGACCCGGAGTTCTCGCTCATCACCCGCTCCAGCGACGGCCAGATGATGTTCCTCGCGAACATGGTCTCGAAGATGAAGCACGGCACCAAGCTCGGGAGCCGCATCGCCGAGGTCCACAACGGCTCATCGCTCTTCACCGGCGACGCCGGCCAGGGCGAGAGCAACATCCGGCGCTGGATCATCGAGAACGACTGGCTCGAGGCCATCATCGCCCTGCCCCTGAACATGTTCTACAACACCGGGATCGCGACCTACGTCTGGGTCCTGTCGAACCACAAGCCCGCCCACCGCGAGGGGAAGGTCCAGCTCATCGACGCCACCCGGTGGTTCAAGCCCCTACGCAAGAACCTCGGCAAGAAGAACTGCGAGCTGTCCGAGGACGACCTTCAGCTCATCACCGACACCTTCCTCGCCTTCGAGGCATCCGAGGCCTCGAAGATCTTCGACAACCGGGACTTCGGCTACTGGAAGGTCACGGTGGAGCGGCCCCTCCGACTCCGGGTGGACCTGTCCAAGGAGCGGCGCGCGCGCTTTTCGACTGTGTGCAAGAGCGCGGGGGACGAGGACCTTGCCCGGCTCCTCGACGGCGCGGCCGAGCGGCTGGGCGCGGGGTCCCACGACGACTACGACGCGTTCATCGAGGCGCTGAAGGCGCTGGCCGACCAGTGGAGCGAGAAGCTGACCGCGAAGCGCCTGAAGCTGGTGCAGGCGGAGCTGGCGGAGCGCTCGGAGTCGGCGGCGCCGGTGATCAAGAAGGTGCACAAGCCGGGCAAGGCCAAGGCGGACCCGCTGCGCGGCCGGTTCGTGCGTGGAGAGGGCAAGAAGGCCACGGTGGTGGAGTACGAGCCGGACCCGGAGCTCCGGGACACCGAGCAGGTGCCCCTGAACGAGCCGGGCGGCATCGCGGCGTTCCTGGAGCGCGAGGTGCATCCCCACGCAGCGGATGCGTGGTTCGATGAGGGCAGCGTCAAGATCGGCTACGAGATCAGCTTCACGCGGTACTTCTACAAGCCGGAGCCCCTGCGGAGCCTGGAGGAGATCCGGGCGGACATCCTGGCCCTGGAGAAGGAGACCGAGGGGTTGTTGGCGGAGATCGTGGGTGGGCGGGGGTTGGCGTGATCGAGGGGTTGAAGCCGTATCCCAGCTACAAGCCGGCGGAGCTGCCAACCTTGGACGAGGTGCCGAGCCACTGGGACCAAAGGCGCGCCAAGTTCCTCTTTCGCGAGGTCGATGAGCGCTCACAGACTGGTGCAGAGGAGCTGCTCTCCGTGTCCCACAAGACAGGGATTACGCCTCGCAGCCAGAAGAACGTGACCATGTTCAAGGCCGAGTCGTATGTCGGCCACAAGCTCTGCCGGCCGAACGATCTCGCCATCAACACCATGTGGGCCTGGATGGGCGCGCTGGGTGTGTCGAGACACGTCGGGATCGTCAGCCCGGCCTATGGCGTCTACCGACCGACGGGCCGGGGAGGTCTGGTCCCTGCGTATACGGATGCCCTGCTCCGCACCCCGGCATTTGTTCACGAATACAACCGTCGATCTACGGGCATCCAAAGTTCTCGACTCAGGCTCTATCCAGAGGAGTTCCTACGGATTCCGCTCCTCGTTCCGCCTGTTGGTGAGCAACATGCGATTGCGAAGTTCATCGACCACGCGGACCGCCGCATCCGGCGCTACATCCGCGCCAAGCAGAAGCTCATCAACCTGCTGGAGGAGCAGAAGCAGGCCATCATCCACCAAGCCGTCACCCGCGGCCTCAACCCCGACGTCCGTCTGAAGCCCTCGGGCGTCGAGTGGCTTGGCGATGTGCCGGAACACTGGGATGTGGTGCGCTTCAAGAGCGCAGCGTTGGTTCATGGCCGACTTGTTGACCCGCGGTTGCCCAAGTACCGGGCGCTTCCATTGGTTGCGCCGAATCACATCGAGCGCGGTGGTTCAGGACGATTGCTCGACTGTTCCAGCGCAGATGAACAGGGAGCGGATAGTGCAAAGTATGAGGTAGGGATCGGTCAGATCATCTACACCAAGATCCGGCCCTACCTCCGCAAGGCTTCGATCGCGCCGTTTCACTGCCTGTGTAGTGCCGACATGTATCCTGTCTCGCAGCGTAGGATGGATCGTCTACAAACCGAGTTCCTATTGCAGGTCATGCTCTCGCTTCCATTCACGCGGTACGTGGTGGACTGTTCGCTACGAGCCGCGATGCCCAAGGTGAACCGTCAGGCGCTGGGCGAAGCACCAGTTTGGCTACCCCCGACAGCAGAACAACAAGCCATCCTGCAGTACACGGCGATGAAGACGAAGGGACCCGATCGAACCATTCGTGAGGCCTCTGGCGAGATCGCTCTCCTCCGCGAGTACCGCACCCGCCTCATCTC
>JAGQIY010000291.1 GCA_020430865.1 Myxococcales bacterium | reverse complement strand
GCCTGCGGCGCGGACTCGACGCGTACCTGGACTACGTCGAGGACCACGCGGTGGCGTACTCGACGCTGATCAAGAGCGGCGCGGCGGATCCCGACGTCGCCGCGGTGGTGGAGGCGGCCCGCCGCGCCTTCGTGAAGCAGATCAGCGAAGGCGCGGGCCTGGTGGCGCCGCCGCCCGCCGTGATGGTTGCGTTGAGAGGCTGGATCGGCTTCGTGGAGGCGGCGAGCCTCGAGTGGCTCGACACACCCAGCGTTCCCCGTGAGATGCTGCGGGAGGTGATGGTCTCGGCCTTGACCGCGGCGGCCGGCGTGGCGGCGGAGGGGCTGCCGAGTGCGGCCACGACGCGCCTCACCCCCAAACCCAAGAAGAGCTCGGGAGTTCGAGCGTAGTGCGATGTGTGGGGCGACCAAGCGAGCGCTCCAGGGAGGCAGACATGAAAATTCCCCACGGAATGATCGCCGTGATCACTGGTGCGGGCTCGGGTCTGGGGCGGGCCTTCGCCGAGGTGCTGGCCTCGACGGAGGCCAGGCTGGTGCTGTGCGACGTGAACCAGGCAGGCCTCGACGAGACCCTGGGCAGCGTCCGCGCTCTCGGCGCCAGAGAGGCGCTCGGCCTGCGCTGTGACGTGACCCGGCTCGACGACTGGCAGCGGCTGCGCAAGGCTGCCGAGGCCGTCGGCGACGTGGACTTGCTCGTCAACAACGCCGGCGTCGGCGTCGGTGGCCAGCTGCTCGACGTGCCCGAGGCGGACCTGCGCTGGGTCATGGACGTGAACCTCTGGGGGGTGCTCCACGGTTGCCGCACGTTCGGTCCGGGGATGCGTGAGCGTCGACGCGGCTACATCATCAACATCGCGAGCGCCGCTGGGCTGCTGAACCCGCCCGGGCTGGGCCCCTACAACATCACCAAGAGCGGTGTGGTGTCCCTCAGCGAGACGCTCCACGCGGAGCTGAGGGGGGTGGGGGTGAGGGTCACCGCCGTGTGTCCCACGTTCTTCAAGACCGCCATTCTCGACAACGGGCGGGGCACCAACGAGGGCCAGAGAGCCTTCGTGGAAAAGCTGATGAAGCGCTCGCGGGTACAGGCGCCAGACGTCGCCCGGCACGCGCTCAAGAGCGTGCTGGCCGGCGACCCCCACTCGGTGCCGATGCTCGACGCCAAGGGGTTCTGGGCGCTGAAGCGAACGTTTCCTCGAGGATACGCTTTGCTGGCGTCGCGCATGGCGAAGCTGTCGCGCTGATGTCGCGCGCCGGCCTGAAGAGCCGCGGCGTCGAAGCGCTGGTCAGGCTCGCGCCGAGGCTGCTAGCGCTGCGAGGCAAGCTCCCCGGGCGGCGCGGTACGGAGCTGTTCTGCGACCCGCTGGACGCCCATTCCTGGCTTCTCGTGACGGAGCTGTGGCGCCACCGAGCCCGCCTTCCCGACGACTTTCGTCTGCACTGGATGTCAGCGCCGGGCCCCGCGCTCGACCCCGAGCCAGAGCTGCGCTCGAGCCACGCGAGTCGCGACGTGGGGGTGCTCGCGGAGTTCTTCCAGTTCGATTTGGGGCCCAGCCCTGGACAGCTCTGTCCGCAGCGCGCGCTCACCCAGGCGGCTGGCTGCCTCGAGGGAGATGGCCTGCGGCGACTCCAGGCGGCCGCCGAGCGCGCCCCCGAAGTGTTCTGCGCCCCGGAACCGCCGAGCGCTCTCGACTACGCCGCTGCGGCTCCGCGTT
>JAGQIY010000290.1 GCA_020430865.1 Myxococcales bacterium | reverse complement strand
CACAAGCCCTCGCGAGCTGCTGACCTAACAGACCTTGCGGGGGCCTGATTCCCAACCCAGGGCAAGGTCGAAGGTCGATTCCCTCCGTCGATTTCTCTTCCCCTTCCTTTCTGTGAACATAATTATGGCTCTCCTCACCTTTCCGGCGGTGCCCTCCGACTCGACTCTCAAGGTTGCGGAGGCGACGCGCCTCGGGACGCCTGCCACCGGGCTGGGCTTCCCGGGGAAGACCCGTCGCCGAGCACCCAAACGGCTCCCGACCTTTGCTAGGCGGGTCGGTGTACACCGCTGGGGACCCCGGAGCGCCGGCCTGATTGCACAGAGGCCCGTACAGGGAGGCGCGCACGGCTGATCCGCCTATCCTCTCGATTGCTACAGCGATTGGGAGGTGGGGCCGTGCGCGTGACTACTCTCTACTCCGGAAGCTGATCGGCGTCGCCGGTCTGCGAGTCGTCGGGCTGTCCGTGGACGCGGGAGCGCTGATCGTCACCGTGCGCCCCAACTGGCGCGAGGCGCGCTGCGGACGCTGCGGACGGCGGCCGCCACAGCAGCGGGCGGGAGGCGCAAAGGTCGCCTCCCCCGGCCGTCGCTGGCGCCACCTGGACCTGGCAGGAGTGCGCCTGTTCCTCTCCTACGACGTGAGGTGGGTCTACTGCCCCACGTGCGGGCGAACGGTGGAGCAGGTCCCCTGGTCTTCGACGGTCGAGAGCCGTTACACGGACGTCTTCGAGGAGCACGTGGCCTACATGGCCCAGCGCACCGACAAGACAGCCGTCCGGACCATGCTCCGCGTCGCGTGGGAGTCGGTCGGGCGGTGCGTCGAGCGCGTCGTCTCGCGCCTTCGCCCCGAGCAGCCGCTCGCCAGCCTGACCGCGATCGGCGTCGACGAGCTCAGCTACCGCAAGCAGCACCACTACCTGACGCTCGTCACCGACCACGTCAACCGGCGGATCGTGTGGGGCAAAAAGGGCCGCAGCGCCGAGACCCTGGAGGCGTTCTTCGAGGAGCTGGGCCCCGAGGCCCGCATTCCTGGGATCGCGAAGGCAGTGCTGACAATTTCGAGCGGGCAGAGTTAAAGGCGTCGTGAGCTGTCGCCGCATCTGCTGGGCCGAGCGGATATCGAGATTCGCGCCGCTCCATTCGTTGCGAGCGATGCGCAAACCACACGCAAATGAGGCGCACGGGGCCAGCTGGAAACACCCCAACCTGCCCGGCGCCGACAGCTCCGCCCGCGCCGTTTGGCCGGTAGTCTGCGTGGTTCAAGGTTCCGCCGACCCCAGCAAGAGGACCGAGCCATGTCTTCCACTACTCCGCCGATCCCTTCCTCCAAGCGCCTCGACCACGTCCCCGTGATCGCGCATGCCCTCAAGCGGCTTCGCATTCGGCAGGTGGTGGACGAGCTCGTGCCGCTCGACCCCCGAAGCAGGGTCAGCGCCGGCGAGTGTGTCGAGGCGCTCGTCACGGCGATCCTTCTCGGCAAGCACACCCTCTATGCGGTCGAGGATCTTCTCGAGCCCTACGACCTTCAGGTGGCGTTTGGCTTCAACGAGATCGCCGCCGCCTCCCACTTCAATGACGAGCGGCTAGCCAAGGCGCTCGACGACCTGTTCGATCAGGGAGGGGTCGCGAAGGTCTGCTCGGCGGTGACGCTCTCCGCGATCCGCACCTACGAGCTCTCGATCGACCAGGTGCACGCCGATCTGACTTCGGTCAGCGTGCACGGGATCTACGCAGGCAGCGTGGAACCTGAGGTTCCGGAAGATCCGGGCGCCGTACCGCACGTGACCTACGGCTACAGCAAGGATCACCGCCCAGACCTGAAGCAGGTTGTGTTCGGGCTCACCGTCTCTAGCGACGGCGCGGTGCCGATCTTCGGTCGCTTCGCGTCGGGGAATCGCGGAGACGGACCCGAGACGCGCTTCATGCTCAGCCAGTTGCGTGAGGCCCTGCCGGATCCTTCGAGTGTGCTCTACGTCGGAGACTCGAAGCTCTTCTCGGGCGAAACGCTTGCCTACATGAGCGCCTACGACTTGAGCTTCGTGACTTTGCTCCCGCGATCGGTAGGCCTGTGGGAAAGAGCCTATGCGCTCTACTGCCGTGACGACGAAGAACTCGGGCCGGCTCCCGTCCTGAAGCAGAAGGGTCAGGAGGACGACGACGACGAGGACGACGACGAGGACGAGTGCGGGCCCCCCAAGCGGTGGCGAGGGAGGTCCTACGACATGCCCTACGAGTTCCGCTTCGACCAGAGCGATCACTCGATCCCCCTGCGGCTGGTGGTGGTGGAGTCCGACGCGCTGAAGGAGCGCAAGCGGCCTGGATTTGAGCGGCGGTGCGAGAAGGAGCTCTTGGCCTGGGAGAAGGAGGCGAAGGACCAAGGTAAGCGCACCTACGCGTGTGAGCGCGACGCGCTCAAGGCCCGCGATCGGCTGCTCAACAGGAAGGTCCGTTTCCACTCGGTCGACGTACGCGTCGTGGAAGACCAGGAGCGGAGGAAGCGGCCGAAGGCGGGGCGGCCGAGCAAGGGCGAGCAGCCCGAGTTCGACACGGTGTGGCGGCTCGAGGTCGAGGTCTCTAGTGGAGCCGCTCTTCCCCTCGCAGCTCTCCGATGTCGAACGCGTCAGTCAGCTCGATCACCCGAGCGGCTACCGCGTGCTCTTCGCCGAGCTGCCCCAGCAGGGGGACTGACCAGGCGACGGGCGTT
>JAGQIY010000289.1 GCA_020430865.1 Myxococcales bacterium | reverse complement strand
GTGGCCACCGCGAGGTCGGCGATGAACGAATCCTCGGTCTCCCCGGAGCGGTGGGAGATCACCGAGGTGTAGCCCGCGTGCGTTGCCATGCGGATCGTGTCCAGCGTCTCCGTCAGGCTCCCGATCTGATTCAGCTTGATCAGGATGGAGTTGGCGATGCCCTTGCCAATGCCGTCCTTGAGGCGCTTTGGGTTGGTGACGAAGAGGTCGTCACCGACGAGCTGCAGCTTCTTTCCGAGCTTCTCCGTCAGTGCCTTCCAGCCGTCCCAGTCATTCTGGTCGAGACCGTCTTCGATGCTCACGATGGGGTACTTGCTCGCCAGGTCGGCGTAGATGTCGATCATCTCGGCGGAGGTCTTCTCGGCGCCCGCGAAGGCGTACTTGCCGTTCTTGAAGAACTCGCTGGAAGCGACGTCGAGGGCGATCGCCACCTCCTTGCCAGGCTTGTAGCCCGCGGCCTCGATGGCCTGCAGGATGCGCTCGAGGGCCTGGGTGTTGTCGTCCAGGCGAGGAGCGAAGCCGCCTTCGTCGCCCACGGCGGTGGTCAGTCCGTCTTTCGCGAGGTTCTTCTTCAGCGCGTGGAAGATCTCTGCGCCAGCGCGTAGTGCCTTGGGGAAACTCGAGACGCCCAGGGGCACGATCATGAACTCCTGGATCTCCAGGCCGTTGTCCGCGTGGGCACCGCCGTTGATGATGTTCATCATCGGCGTCGGCAGCACACGCGCCTGGACGCCTCCGAGGTAGTGCCACAGGGGCAAGCCGAGGGTGTCTGCGGCCGCGCGCGCCGTAGCCATCGAGACCGCCAGGATCGCGTTGGCGCCCAGCTTGCCCTTGTTGGGCGTGCCGTCGAGCTCCAGCAGGGTCTCGTCGATGCCGGTTTGGTCGAGGGCGCTCATCCCTTCGAGCGCCGGCCCGAGCACCTTGTTCACGTTCTTGACGGCTTGCTTCACGCCCTTGCCGAGGTAGCGATCCTTGTCGCCGTCCCGCAGCTCGACGGCTTCATGCTCTCCCGTCGACGCACCGCTCGGGACCGCGGCTCGGCCGAAGCCGCTCATGGTCTGGACTTCGGCTTCGACCGTGGGGTTGCCACGGGAGTCGAGAATTTCGCGCGCTGTTACGTCGATGATCTCCGGCATGGGCCGCGGATATCACAGTTGCCTGGCGCGCTGAACTCTCCATCGGGCGGGTCCCACAAAGGTCACCGAAAGCGGACAAAGAAGCGCCCTCCGGCTCCTGCGCTTGCCTGCTCACCGCGTGCCGCGTCAGTATTGGGTTTCGGTCGCGCGTACGGCCGAGCGGAGGCTCGAGATGGCTTGGATGAAGCGAGTTGGTGCGATCGCCTGCGTGGCTGGCGTCGTGGTCGCCGTGGGTTGTGGGAATGACGACGAGAAGCCGAAGTCGACGGCCTTCGGGGGCAGCAACCAGGGCGGAAGCGCGGGGGACGGCGGGAGCGCCAACGCGGGCCAGGGCGGCAGCGCAGGGACTTCCGGGTCGGGCACCGGAGGCAGCAGCGGCGCAGCGGGCGGCTCGTCTGGGGGTACGAGCGCGGGTGGTGCTGGAGGCTCCGCAGGAAGCGCCGGCTCCGCAGGAAGTGCGGGCGCGAGCGACGCAAGCACGGAGTTCACGCCTCAGAACGAGTGCGCGCTCTGCGAGGTCTCCGAGTGTGCGTCGGCCATCTCGGCGTGTGACGACGACACGGAGTGCACGGGGATGCTCGACTGCGTCGGAGCTTGCGAGTTGAGCGCTGCAGGTGCGGGTTGCGCCAAGATCTGTATCGAGGCGTCGTGTTCGTCCTCCACGTCGGTACAGCTCTTTCTGAATACGATCACCTGCCGCTACTGCAACTCAACCTGTCAGGCGGAGTGCGCCGGGCTGTGTGACAACCTGCCATTGAATCCGAGCGGATACACCTGCAGCGGCTGAGAACTCACTCGATGCAGCTCGGCCGCGGGTCCCACGTATCCGGGGGATCCTCGCCGAATCCAGCTCGATTCACTCCGAGGGGACGCAGCTGACTTGCTGGTTCCAGGCCTGGACCGCTGGCGCGTTCCCGTTGTCCGTCGAAGGGAACAGGTTCATGCGGATGCGCAGGTAGGGGCTCTGCGTCGGGACGCCCGCCGTCTGGAGCGCCTCGGTGATGTTCGCGGAGCCGCTCTGAGTGTTGGTGGGCGTGCTCCGAGCGATCGCGGGGCTCCCAGCCAGGCCGGATGGACCGGGCGGGTTGGTGAAGCGTACGGGGTAGAAGGTCGCCGAGTCCAAGCCGGCCGCGGTATTGGCGACCGCGACCTGGAATTCCACGCGGGAATCACTCGGGGTCGTGGCCGACCAGGACCAGAGACCCCAGACCGGCTTGGTCCCCGTGCCGCAGAAGGTCGCGTCGTAGGTGCGGTCGAAGTAGCCCGACGAGTACCCCGGATTGCCGGGGGCCTGCTGCGACAGGCAGCCAAACACGATCTCGATCTCAGCGTAGGGATCGCCTTGCACCGTGTTGCAGGTGGTCGGGCAGAGGGTGACCTTGGTCGGGTTCGAGTTGTTGTCGAAGTACCAGCCACCGTTGGCGCCGCACGCGGCAGCGTTCGTCACCTTGAGGATCGCCGTCGTGCTACCTCCACCGTTGGTGTAGATGACGTTGACCTGAGCCGGGTCGATGGTGCCGGAAGAGGGCGTCGGGATGTCGAAGGTGCAGCTCACGCCTTGGTTACGAATCGCTGTCAGCGCGTCGATGAAGCCTTGAGCGTCGTTCGCGGCGACCACGATCGCTTGATTGGTGCCTCCAGCGTTGGCCCAGCTGTTCATGTTGGTCACGCCCGCGCCGGTACCGATGCCAATCACGAAGGTGTTGATCTGGGACGCGCCGCTGTAGCCGTTCTGGATCGACGTGCGCACGTTGTTCACTGACGAGCTGCAGCCATTCGGCAGACCGTCGGTGGCGAGGACGACGACCGTCTTGCGCCCGGTGTTGGACTGATTGGTCACGGCTCGGCTGATCGCGCCGTCGATCGCTGGCTTGGTCGGCGTACCGCCGCTGACACCCGTTCCGGAGATGGAGCTGGTGAGGGAGGAGGCATTTCCTGGCAGCAACGCGATGTTCACGTTCGGGTTGGCGTAGTTGCTCGAGTTGCAGTAGCTCGAGTTGCCGTTGCCGAAGTACTCGATGCCCATGCCGACGCCGGTGGAGTACGGGTCGTTGATGAAGGTGGTGAGAGCGCCGGTGACGGTGTTCCAAGGTGTGCCCGCCATCGAGCACGAGCGGTCCAGCATCACGTAGAGATCGACGGGCGCGAGCTGCGCCTCCGCGGAGTCGTTGGCGCACGAGCTCAGGTCGGGGTCGTTGACCGCGCAGTAGCAACCCGCGAGGTCGGCGCAAGTCTGATCCCAGGAGCCTGAGCAGCACGACGGACGGTCGTTGCAGATCGACTGGATGCAGTTGCCCAGGTTCGCGTTGGTGATCACCGTGGTGTTGAACGCCTTCAGCTCGAGATCGTCGATCGTCCAGGAGGCAGACTCCCGACCCCACTTGGTGATGCTGTAGGAGTTGGAGAAGGTGCGGAACTCGAGCTTGATCACCTGCCCGACGTAGGCGTTCAAGTTGAGCGTGATCTTCTGCCAGCCAGGGCTGCTGTATGTCGTATCCGCCGCGTAGACTCGGCCCAGCTTGGAGTTGCTGGCGTTGAGCACGTTCACCTCGTGGTCGATGGGGGAACGCGCGTGGACCTGCTGCCAGAACGTCAGCGTCGCAGAGCTGTATCCAGTCAGGTCGATCACCGGCGAGCGCATGCGTGAGTCGCCGTCGAGCAACAGATCGAACACCGAGATGCAACCGCCGACGTCGACGCCCGCCACGCCGTTGTTGCCACCCGCACTGTGGTCGGTGCCGGGATCTCGCCCGTAGCTCGACGAGCAGCCAGACTGGCTGGCGGACTTGATCTCCCACTCACCCCCGAGGTACCAGCCGTTGGCGTTGTTGGCGAAGTGATCGGCGAAGACCGTCTCCCAGCCCACCACGTTGGTGTCGGCGTCGCAGCCGACCGCCAGTGCTGCTCCAGTGGTGCAGACGCTGTGGCTACACGCGCCGTACACCTGGCACACCTCGCTCGGTGGCGCGGGGCACGCCGCCCCGGGCACGGTGACGCCACCCGGGCCGATGACGACGCCGCCAGGGCCAGGATCGACACCGGACGGGTCGTCGTTGAACTCCTTGCAGTACGGATCGCAGACGTTGCCAACGCAGCTCTGGGCGCTGCCGAGGTTCATCGCACCGGCGCTTGGCTTCTGGACCAGGCTGGTGTTGTTGATGATGCACTCCCCCCAAACGCCATCGCTGCACACGGACTCACCGAACCCGCAGGCCACCTGGTCGTTGATCACTGCCTCGACCGTGCCGCACGCCGCGAGTTCACCTTCCGCATCCGTGGGGCAAGGACACCCTTCACGACCGGGCATGTCGCAGTAGTAGCACTCGTTCGTGCTACTTGCGTCGTCGTCATCGCAGTCGCGGCCGGACAAGCACCCCTCACCGAAGCCGTCGCCATCGAGATCGACGCAGCTTCCGCCACCACCAGAGCCGCCATTGCCGTTCTCGATCGAACCCAGGGGGTCCTCCCCGGAGCAGCCGGAGGGAGCCACCAAGACCGCCACCGCGCCCAGCGTCATCATTCCAAGGGGAAATACGACACTGCGGATTCGGGAGAACCAGTGCTGGTCGCTTGGTGCTTGCGGCTTCTTGCTCATGGCTGCTCTCTCATGGCTACTGGAAGGCGAAGGCTGTCTGCTCGCCCGTGACCCGCATGGCGAGGTTCCAGCCCTTGCCGAACACGGGTCCAGCCAGGTCGGCGAAGGTCGACGTCTGACCGCCGATCGTGAAGGTTTTGGTTCCGTTGTCCTTGGAGATGGTGGCGGAGACGAAAGCCCCGATCTTCGTGCAGCCCGAGTCCGTTGCGACGCCGTTCACCAAGCCTATCTGGTTTAGCTCCAGGAACTGCTCGCCGACGTCGTCGATCACGCGCAGCCAGCCCTTGCTCTGGGTGTCGTTGTCGTAATAGAAGGTCGCGCCCCCGACATTGATGGCTGCGGAGGTCGACCCACCAGGGACGAAGTAGATGTCGTTGATCAGCGAGTTGAAGCCGATGGCCATCACCCGGGCGCTCGGGAGAGTC
Source organism: Myxococcales bacterium (assembly GCA_020430865.1). The sequence continues at coordinate 9,347 of JAGQIY010000289.1, read as the reverse complement.
CCCTGGTTCCATTCCAGCACGAGCGCTGTCGCGGTGCCGTCGGTGGGAACGAGCTGGTTCAGCAGCCCTGCGACCTGAGTCGAGGTCGGGTTCGGATACTCGGTGATCGTGAGGCCCCACGCGCGGTCCGCGCGACACGCCAGAGTGGAGCCTGTGCCGCCAGCGCCGCCCGTGGCCACGCCTCCACCCACTCCGCCGTCGCCGTTGTTGCCGCTGCTGCCGCCGGTACCGCCAAAGCCGCCGTCCGTGCCGCCGCTTCCCCCCACGGCCCCGCCGCTGCCGCCGCTGGAGCCTGCGCTCCCTCCGCCAGCGCCGTTCCCTGCGGAACCACCATCGGCTCCTGCGCCAGCGGTCGCGCCAGAGCCACTCGATCCGCTGCTGCCGCCATTCTCGCCGCCAGCGCTTCCGCCCTCGCCGGAGCTGCCGCCATTGCCGCTCCCTCCGCTGGCGCTGGACCCCCCGCTGGCGCCAGAGCCACTGGATCCGGCGCTGCCACCGAAGCCCGCCGGAGCACGCTCGGGACCGTCGTCACCGCCACACGCGGCCAGCACCAGACCGCTGCAGAGCAGTGCCAGGCCGCAGCTATTACGCAGTGCGGCAAAATCCCAAGACGCCATCGAACTGTTCATAAGCACGAGCCGTGCCCGGCCTACGCACAGACTTCAATCGCATTTCGCCAGGCGTTTCTGGGGCGCTTTCGCAACGACGCAGGGCTGGCGCGAGCCCCAGCTATGAAAACTCTTCAGGGCGCTGACAAATGTACGGACGTGGGTTCGATGTAGGCGCTGCGCTCACCCCAAGCCCCCCTGGTTTCCGCGTCAGATGCGCACAACGAGCGGCTGTGTAGGCGACGCTCCGCGGGAGCGTGGATCAGGCCGAGACCGGGCCCCTCCGAGTGTGGCTCCAGGAGCGAGATCAGCTCGAGCTCGCCAGGCCGGGGGCAAAGTGGCGGTCGAACGTATGACGCTGTCGTGGGAGCGTCGCTGGAGGATTACATGCGCGAGTGGCGCCGTTGTAGGAGCAGAACATGGCTCAGTCCAAAGCAAACGATGATCGACCCGAGCGACGTCTGAAGGCTCCGGGGCTCGCACCCTGGCGGCGACATGCCCTGGGTTTGGGGGTGAGCCTCCTGGCGCTCCAGGGCTGCGGCGCTGGCACGCCTCCAGCGGAACCTCGGGGAAACGCGTACGAGGCGACAGAACCTGCAGCGGCGACGGCGACGCCGGAGGTCGCGGAGCCCGCCGCGGACCCTCGGGTGATCAACGCCGCGGGCGATGGCCGTCAGCCGCAGCAACCGGAGACGCAGATCGCCGCTCCGGGGCGCAGCTATGGTCAGCTCAGCGAGAGCTACGTCGGGGAGAAGCGGCTGTGGGACGTCGTGAAGCCGACCGCGCATCTCGCTGTGCCTCAGGACTACAAGCGCTGGACGGTGCGGCGACAGATCCAGGTCGGGCAGAGCCATCTCAGTTCCGCGGGGATGTTCCCCGATGAGCAGCACGCGTTCGTCGTCGGCTCCGGCGAGGGACTCATCCGTATCTACGATCTGCGCAGCGGGAGGCTGGTCTCCAAGGCGCCGGCTCCAGGCTTCGAGCCCTGGGGGCGCGACACCTTCGGGCTCTGGCCGAGTGACGAGAGCCCCCTCGGGGCCTGGGTGATCTACGCCGGCGACCACGCGCTGCGCCTGCTCGAACCGAGCAGCGGCGAGGTGAAGCGGGAGATCGCCCAGAGCTTCGCGTGGGATCTGCGCTGGACGCGCAACCACGACGTGCTCGGAGCCATTTACTCGCGTATCCCCGCGCAAACGTCGGCGCTCAACTTCTTCGACGCGCAGGGGGATCTCCTGCTCAGCCTGGAGAGCAAGGAGCGCATCGAGGACTGGGCGCTCTCCGGCGACGGCAAGCTGCTGGCGATCAACTACTACCCCTCCAACTCCGTGGAGTTGATCGACCTCGAAGCCGGCGAGGTGCGTTTCACCGCGGGAACGCCGGAGTACGCGAACTCCCTGGATTTCTCGCCGGATGACCAGCTCCTGGCCGTGGCTGGAGAGCACACGGTGGTGATGAAGACCAGCGACGGGGGCGATCGCAAATATTTCCGTGGGCAAAAGAACAACGCGCATCAGGTCCGCTTCTCGCCGAGCGGCGACGCACTCGTCGTCTCCTCCTACGACGGGCGCGCCCGGGTGCTGAAGCCAGGCGACGGTGACCAGCTGACGCTGATCAAGGAGCTGCGCCATGGCGGCACCGCGAACGTCTACGTCGTGGAGTTCTCCCAGGATGGTACCCGGCTGCTCACCAGCTCGGGCGACCGCACGTTGAAGCTCTGGGGCGCCGCCCCGAAGCGCATCCCGCAGTGAGGTCAGGTTCCCAGCGGGAGCTCGAGGGGTTCACTCAGCGTCAGGTGCGCCGAGAACGGCGCGGGCATGCGGACGCTGAGCGTCGCCGCAAGGATACCGGGCCTCTCCGATGCGTGTGCGCTCAGCTCCACCTGAACGCCTTCCAGGTGGCGCAGGCGCTGCGCGAAGCCGCGATTGAGGCGCGCGCAGAGCTGGTGGGGATCTTCACCCCTTGCGGCGTCGAAGGCCCGCAGGTGAATGTCCAGGGCGAGGTGGGCGAGCCGCGTGAAGAGCATCGTCCAGGACAGCGACCTCGTCTCTCCGATGCGTCTCGCGCAGCTCGAGTCGGTCTGGAGCGCGGCGCCGTTCTGGGCCCGTCGGAAGCTCAGCATGCAGGATTTTGCTGCGATTTCCCTGGGCGTTTCGTGACAGAGCTCCACCCCCGAGACCTGGCCACGCAGGGGCCCACCCCAGGCGTTGGATGCGAAGCGGTCGCAGATCAGCGATGCCGCGAGGAAACTTCCATTGAGTGGAGCTGCGTCTTGCCCCGACAGCGTGAACGGCTCCGCGCATAGCGCGAGGTAGGGCGCCCCGTCAAAACCGACGTCGAGCAAGAGCGGCGCTTCGCGACGAACTCGAGCGCCAGCGACGACTGGCACCAACGCGTCGAGCCCGACGGCAGCGAGCTGTGTCAACAGCGCCTGGTCGTGGGGGGTGGAGGGATCCACGAAGTCGCTCAAGACGACGAGCCCGTAAGGATCCATGCCCAGGTGGTTCTTGGAGCGCAGGATCCAGCGCAATCCCGAGCGGCTCACCTGCGGCGAGTCTGCGAAGTCTTCACGCAGTTCAGCCAGGGAGCACGGCAGCAGATCGATCTGCGCGGCGCCTCCGACCTGCTCGAGCAACCACCACAGGGCGCGCCAGTCGGAGGAGACGTCGCGCGTGGCGTTGCCTGCGACTTGAGTGCGCACCGCCTGAAAGCTCTCGCGTGTCACTCGCGTCGGATGGACGTCCTGGAGCGGGCGGGGGAGAGGAGTGCCACTGAAGTCGCCAACTACCAGAACCCGAAACGGCAACAGCGGCTTGTAGTCCCAGATGGGCGCCGTCGAGAGCGTTTCCGCGCGATAGTGAAGCGAGAAGGGAAGCAGGTCGAGGCAGGGAAAGCGCTCGCGCCCTTGCCCCGCCGTGGCGGCGATCGCTGGTTCCACCAGGGCGCTCATCCCTGCGAGCTCCCGCAAGCCAAGCTCGAGCTCCGCGTCGTCCCCCGTCTCGAGGCGCCGCAGCAACTCGGAGGCCCGGGCCACGAAGCGCGCCTCTCCCGCCCGTCCTGCTTCGCCGAGGAGTCGGAAGAGCTCCGCTCGTGCTGCCCAGTCGGAGGGCATCGACCGGATCCGCGAGGCAATGGATGCGATTGGCGTCTGCAGCGTCGGTGTCCAGCTCCCGAGGGGGCCCACGTCGAGGCGATTGACGCAGTCCGCTCCGGTGACTCGATAGCTGCCACCTGGCGGCCCCGGATAGCCCTCGATGCCTGTCCCCGTTGGTGCACCGGCGAGGTGGAGCCGCAGCTCCCGACTCCCCAGCCCCAGCGGCCTCGCTCGCACGACTCCGTCGAGCTCCACCAGGCCGCGCACGAGCCAGCTCGAGGCGTGCACCGTCGTGGTCTCGACGACCAGCGCTCGAAAGCCGAAGAGCTCGCCCAGCTCCGAGGCAGGGATCGGCGGGACGAGGCGATATGCCTGCCAGGTGCCCTCGGAGTCCACGCGCAGGACGCCACTGCCAGCGCTCGGTTCAGGCAGTGGTCCGACGTCCGTCGTGGCGCTCGCGCTGAGCTCGAGCCGAGCGAGCGTCGATCTGCGCGCGTCGGCGTCCGGCTTCCCGAAGGCCCAGTCCGGCATCTCCCGGTAGGCGGTGACTCGGCAGGAGTCCGGTGACAGTGAGTGCGCGATGCAGGGGCCGAATCGCACCATGCCGTCCAGCGGCACGCTCGGGCCGAACCTGGTGACCAGCGCTCCCGCCAGCTCCCGGAAGGAGATCCGATAGTCCACGCTGGCTTCCCTCACACCCCGCCACGCGAGCTGCGCCCCCGAGAGCGTCGGTGCGTCGTGATGGATGCTCCAGTCGCTGGTCACTCGGACCCGTTCCCTCCAGCGTGTTGCCTCGGGGATGATCAACACGCCGTGCTCTGCGGCACGCTCACCCAGCGCTATCCCGAGGAGCTGCAGCAAGCGCTCCACGCTGGGCACGGCCGCGGACTGGAAGTGATCGAGCCAAGCGAGCTCCTCGAGCAGCCCTTCGTCGGGCGGCAGCGGCTCCCTGCTCCAGGTGTGGAGGCGCTTCAGCGCCTGGGCCGCGTCGCGCGCGACGTAGACGACCTCCGTCGAATAGTCCCCGATGTACGCGCCCTGGTCGTAGCAGGCGACGGGAACGGTCAGCTGGTGCGTGGACTCGCGAGCCCGCTGGAGGATCCGGACCCCACGCGCCTCGTAGCGGGCGATGGCGCTCACTGCCAGAGCGCAGATCGCATGATACGTCGGGCCAGCGGGGAGCTGATGGCGGTAGACTCGGTCGTCGCTCAGCAGCTCCGTCAGGATCGGCAGTAGCTCGTCCGGGTGGCCCGACTGATCGCTCAGACACAGCGCCTCGCCGACCACGGCAGGATCTGGATCCCTGAGGCGCTCCGCCCAGCTGCGCGTCGCGGGCACCTGGAAACCGAGCTTCCAGCGCAGCCTGGAGTGCGCCGCGCTCGCCATGAAGGCGCACAGGTCTCTCACCAAGGGCCCTGGCGTCGCAAAGCCTCCATGCTCGGGGAACAGCTTGATTACTGTGCGGAAATCTTGGGCGAGCAGCAGGCCTGCTCGGCAGGCGCAGAGCTCCAGCGCATCGTAGACCTCCCCTGGCTTCAGGACCGGCTGACGTCGCAGAGACTCCGAGATGCTCACCCGTTGGGCCTCTGTGGTCGTGCTGGCCAGACGGTGTAGCTCCGCCTGTACCGCTGGGGACAAATCCGTGGGGATCTGCGGCGACAGCCCCACCAGGCGCGCGAGGGCGAGCAGCAAGACCTGCACGTCTCGAGCGTCGCGAGGCCTGCCGAGCCTGAAGAAGGCCAGTTCACGCCCGGCCGCAAACAGCTGCGTTCGCAGGGCGCCGTCCGAAGCATTCAGGTCGGCGCCGGAGCCGAGCGGCTCGCCGGCAGCTTCGAGGGGCACGCCGAGGGCGAGCGCCCCGTAGGCCAGGACGCGGTTGTCACCGGTGGGCGCTGGTCGGGGCCAGGCCGCGTGGCTCAACAGCTCGAGCAGCTGCGGAGTGAGCAGGGGCGCCGCCAAGGTTGCCCAGTCAGCGGCGTTCAACGGAGCAGCGATGTCACGCAGCTTCGAAGCGTCGAGCTCGGCGAGGCGCGTCGAGATTGCCTCGTCGATCTCGAGCTTCGGCCAGAGCTGCAGACAGCTTCGTGCGCAGTAGGCCCGGTCGAGGTCCCCGCGCGCCACGTGCACGCGTAGCGGGAGCGTGAACGCCTGAGGGACGCAGAACCCGGCTACGAGGGCCGCGTCGCAGCTGTCCACTGCCTGCTGATCTCGACCCAGCTCGAGCTGGCTGCGCGCCAGCCGCAAATGGGTCTCGCCATCTGCGCCGCAGCCGAGCGCCGCCTTGAACGCGTCGATCGCGGACTCTGGGCGGTCGAGGCGCTCGGCGTAGATCGTCCCCAGGCTCCGCCACAGCTCGAGCTGGACGGCGACCGCGGGGCGCCCAGCGATCTCGCCGGAGTGGACCACGACGGCGTGCAGCATGCGGCGGTGCAGACGTTCCAGGTCCGTCCATGCCTCGCGTGCGCGGAGCGACTCCGCTTCACGCTCGAACGCCGACCAATCGAGATCACCGGGTTGAGCCATTGGAGACTACCTCAATTGCCTCACGGAAAGAGTACTGACAGGGGGCTCGAACGTCGATGAACCGAGGAGCGACCTGCTACTTCACGCGCTCTGTCTTGCAGCCGAGCAGGATGTCGAGGCCCGCGTCGAAGTCGGACTTCACCTGTTCGCAAGCGGACGGACACAGCAGGATCTGCGTTGGCATGCTGGGGTCGTCGTAGTACCAGCCGCCGCCCGAGTTGCAGTCCTCGGTCTGGAGCAGCGTCTCCTGGCTCCCGGTGCCGGGCGTGAAGATGACGTTCACCTGGTCGTAGGCGATCTTGCCTTCTTCCACGTCGCTCGGCAGGGTGTACTCGCACGGCAATGCCTGGCCCCGCACCTTCTTCAAGGCGTCCTTGAACTCCTGCGCCGCGTTCGTGCTGCTGATCAGGATGGCCTTTCCAGAGCCGCCCGCCGAGGCGACGGCGTTGGCGAAGTTGGTCTGTACCCCATCGAGACCGACGACGAAGGTCGCCACCGACGGCGTGAAGCCGTAGCCCGCGGCGGCCAGATTGGCGATGGCCTGGGTCGACTCGGGGTTGTCGCTGCTGCCGCAGGTGGGCGGCGGCTGGGTGGGCCACTGTGGGTTGCCATCGGTCACCAGCAGGACGGCGTTCTTCGTCGTGGGATCGTTCTGGCCGTTCTCGATCCCCTTCAAGATCGCCCCGCCCAGCGCTGGGTAGGTGGTCGTACCGAGACCGTTCGGCGCCTCGCCGTTGACCGCGTCGATGATCGACTGCGCGTGGCCTGGCAGCTGCCCGAAGGCGACGCTCGGCTCCTTGAAGAGGTTCTGATCGCAGCTCGCCGGGCCCGATCGGGGGAAGAAATTGAGCGCGACGTTGAGTCCGGCTGAGTCGGCGTCGTTCACGAACGCCGTGATTCCATCCTTGATCGCGTCCCATTTGTAGCCCGACATCGAGTTCGACTTGTCGAGCATGATGTAGAGGTTCAGAGGGAACGCCTGACCCCGCTCCGTCACCAGGCCGCAGGCGGCGTCGGGATCCAGCGCGTCGCCATCGCCAGCGTCGATGAAGCCTCCAGAACCGGCGCTTCCGCCGCTTCCGCCGCTGGCTCCGTTCGCTCCGCTGCCACTGGACCCGCCCTGTGCGCCCCCGCTGCCTCCGCTCACCCCTTGGTTGGGCGCCTCGTCCGCGCCCGAGCAGGCGGCGGCCAGACCAAAGGCGCAGGCGAGGGAGCAGACGCAGACGCCGCGCATCAACCTGAGTCGACCAGTGCTCGTAGCCATTGGACTTTCCTCGCTTCTTCCGTCACGCCCGGCGTCGCTGGGCCCCTCGGTAGGATACTTTAGATCTAAAGCGTTCCGCCGGTCGACGGCGCAGTGACTGATAGCGCCTTCGTTGGCTACCGCCCGCACGCTGTCCCCAAACTGCCACTCCCCTCGATTGGAACCAACGTTTCAGGCGAAGGAAGCGAGCAGGGCAGAGTTGTAGCAGCTTTGTTTCCGGCTGTGGTGCGTGAGACACTCGCTTCATGCGGCGACTGCTTTGGGGTGCTTCGTTGACCATTCTCTCTGGCTCGTTGGCGGTGGCGTGTGCCGCTGGTGGCGAAGCTCAGACCGCTTCCGCGTCGGGGGCGAGCGGAGGCACCGGGGGCGAAGCGGGCAGCTCCGGAGACGGCGGAACCGGCGGTGACGCTGGGAATTCCACGGGTGGAAATTCAGGCAGCGGCAACGGCGGCAACGCGGGCGCTGGAGCCGACGGTGGAAGTGCCGGAGTTGGGGGTGAGGGTGGAACCGCCGGCGCCGCCGGGATGACCTCGGGCGGTGCCGCAGGGATGAGCGGAGCAGGCGGCACCGGCGGCAGCGGAAACACGGGCGGCACCGGCGGCTCCGGTGGAGGCCTCGGCGTGGGCTGCGACTCCTGCTGCCCCACCGGCTTCTGCAACCTCGACGGCAACCCCATCACCGGCGGCGGCTGCGGCTGCGAGTACGAGTGCACGCCGACCAGCAGCACCGACGAGATCGATCCCGACTACAAGGACGAGAACTGCGACGGCGGCGACGGCATCGTCGAGACCTGCGTCTACGTCTCGGCCTCGCTCGGCTCCGATGGCAGCGCCGACGGCACCCGCGCGGCGCCGTTCTCCAGCATCAACGCGGCCATCGCCTACGCGAAGGCTCAGGGGGCGCCCGCCGTCTGCGTCTCCGGGGAGATCTACAACGAGACCGTCAACGTCGAGAGCGGCATCTCCGTCTACGGTGGCTTCGACCACACGGATCCAAACTTCAAGTTCAGGCGCAGCGCGGCAGCGACCAGCACCGTGCGCGGCGTGGGCACGGCGTTCCTTGCCAACGAGATCAACCAGGACACACACATCGAAGGCTTCACCATCGAGGCTCAAGCTGGCTCGGGCAGCGGGCAGAGCGCCTACGGTGTGCGCCTGGTGACCGGCACCGCGACGCTCTACGTTCGCTACAACAAGATCACCATCGGTGGTGGAAGTGATGGCGACGACGGCGCGAACGGCGCCGTGCATTCACCGAGCACGTTGCCGAAGGGTGCGGATGGGAGCAACGCGAGCGGGGGCAACGGGGGGGCAGGCGGGCCGTTGGACGGAACTTGTGCGGAGCCGGGCGGCAAAGGAGGCAAGGGCGGCGACAACAGCGGGAGTGGCGAAACAGGAGGCCTTGGGAGCGCGGTTACGCCAGGCGGTAGCGGAGGCACTGGACGGCAAGAGACCATCATCTGCCCTAACACCCCCGGCGGTAGCGGTGGCGTGGCTACCGATGGCGCGAACGGCTCGCCCGGTACTGGTGCCTCCGGAGGCGGTTCCGTGGGGATCATATCTGGTACTGGAGGCTATGTGCCCGCGAACGGCGGAAATGGCACCGCAGGTACTAACGGCAAGGGCGGCGGCGGCGGCGGCGGTGGCGGTGGTTTGGCCGCTCCACTTATTTGCGACCCAAAGGGGGGTGGTGGCGGTGGAGCCGGTGGGTGTGGTGGTCTCGGTGGTCGCTTCGGGGCCGGGGGGGCTGGTGGCGGAGGAAGCTTCGGTATCTTCGTGGCAGGCGGGAAAGCTCTCGTTCGGGAGAACGAAATCATCACCAGCAAGGGTGGAGACGGCGGTGACGGCGGTGATGGAGCTGG
>JAGQIY010000288.1 GCA_020430865.1 Myxococcales bacterium | reverse complement strand
TTGCCGGAGGCGAGTCGCGTCCGGGCGCCGGAAGGGCGGGAGGCATCTAGCGCTCATACCTCTTCAATTTGTCGTAGAGCGTCCTGAGCCCGATCCCCAGCATCTCCGAGGCAGCCTTGCGATTGCCGCCGCAACGCGCGAGCGCCTGAGCGATCGCTTCGCGCTCGATGTCCACCAGCGGACGCGCCAGATCCGGGGGCTCGCTCTTGCCGCTGGTGACGGGCTCGAGCCACAGGTGGCTCTTCTCGACCTCGTTGCCGTCACAGAGAATCAACGCGCGCTCGAGGACGTTACGGAGTTCGCGGATGTTCCCCGGCCAAGCTGCTTCCTGGAGGTAACGCTTGATGGGCTCGGAGAGCGCAGGCGCAGGGCGACCCAGCTCGCCCGCCAGGCGCTTGGTCAGCGACTCCGCCAAGGGCACGATGTCCTCTCGTCGCTCGCGCAGCGGGGGTAGACGAATCGGGAACACCGCGAGCCGATGGTATAGATCCTCTCGGAAAGCGCCTTCGGCCATCGCCGTGCGTAGATCGCGGTTGGTGGCGGCGATCCAGCGCACGTCCGCGGCCAGAGTGCGACTACCCCCGACTCGCTCGAAGCGTCGGTCCTGGAGCACGCGCAGGAGCTTGGCCTGGAGCGTGGGTTCGAGCTCACCGATCTCATCGAGGAAGAAGGTGCCGCCCTCTGCCAGTTCGATGCGTCCCTGGCGACGCGCATGAGCCCCTGTGAAGGCGCCCTTCTCGTGACCAAAGAGCTCGCTCTCCAGCAGATGACTGGAGAGCGCCGCGCAGTTGATGGCGACGAACGGTGCGTCGCGCCGGGCGCTCTGCTGGTGGATGCTGCGCGCCAGTACTTCTTTTCCGGTGCCGCTCTCGCCGAGCAGCAGCACGGTGGCGTCGGTGCGTGCGACCCGCTCGGCTGCGGCCACCACGGGTTGCATGCTCTCGGCGCCATAGCTCAGGGCTTCGACGGAGTCCTGCGCACGCAGCGCCTGCTCCTTGGCGGCGAGCAGACCGCGCTTCTCCAGGGCACGGTCCACGACCAGCCGGAGCTCGGCGGGGCTACCGATGGGCTTCTCCAGGTAGTCGAAGGCGCCGAGGCGCATGGCGTCCACGGCGCTCTCGACGCTCGCGTGGGCGGTGAGCATCACCACCTGGGTATCCGGGGCGTCCTGACGGAGCTGGCGCAGCAGATCCAGACCGCTCTTGCCGGGTAGCCTCAGATCGCTAATTACCACATGAAAATGAGAGTTCCCCGCTCGGGCGAGCGCCTGCTCGGCGGTCTCTGCTGGCGTCACGTCGTGTCCGGAGAGCTCGAGCGCCTCGACCAGGAACTCGCGAAGACCTTCCTCGTCGTCTACCACCAGGATTCTCGCCACGTCTCCTCCATATGGATCATGGGATCTCTGCGATCCTCGAGCTTGGGTTCGCGCCGTCCGGCGTCGGACCGTGATTCAGGTCAGTCGTCGCCTCGCGGTAGTCTCACTTCGAAGCAGGCGCCGCTCACGCCTCCGGTTGGATCAAGCAAGTTCGAGGCCGTAATGCTGCCCCCGTGAAGCTCGACCAGTCGACGAGCGATGGCCAGCCCCAGGCCGGTGCCTTGGGTCCGGGTGGTGTGGAAGGGCTCGAACAGTGCTTCGGGATCACCCTCGAAGCCGCTCCCGGCGTCGCTGACGCGCAACACGAGCTGCCCGCCGTCGGTGTGGGCGTGGAGGGTCACCGGCTCTGGCGAGGCGTGGAGCCCATTCTGAAGCAGGTTCACCAGCACCTGGCGGATTCGTTCGGCATCGAGCGGCCAGCTGGTTGGTGCTTCGTCGGCCTCGAGCATGACCCAGCGCCCCGTCTGTTGAGACTCGGAGATGTCTCTCTCGGCACTCGGGGTCCAGACGTGAGCTTGAGCCTGACGGACCGCGCCGGACAGGAGTGGTCGCAGCTCCACGTCCGTGATCGTGAGCTCGCCAGAGCGCGCGAACGCCAGGAGATCGAGTACCAGCCGCTCGAGGCGCACCGCCTCCTTCACCACGCGTTCGCTGCGCGCGTGCGGCTTGCTGTCTCGAGGGAGCACTTCCGCGAGGAGTTGTGCGTTGCCCTTGAGCGAGGCCAGGGGATTCTTGATCTCGTGCGCGAGCACGGCGCTCATCTGGCCGAGGCTGGCGAGGCGTCGCTCGCGCGCGAGCTCGATCAAGAGGCGCTCGTGACGTGAGAACGCGCGCCAGACCAGGACGGTGAGCGTCGCCAACGCCAGCGCCGCAGCCAGGCCGACGCCCAGGCTCTGCAGAGCGCCCTCTCGCAGCTCGGGGACGGAGCGAGTCTCGAACTCGATCAGGATCCCGGGAGGCAGATGGGGCGGAGGAAACCGGTCGGGCCCGCAGTCCTCGTCGGGTGGGCAACGCGGCGGGGGCGGCGCTGGCAGGGACACGGCGCGCACGCGGTTGCCCTGGATGATCAGCCGACTGCTGGTGAAGTCGCCGCCCGCCACCTCACCGAGCTTCGCGTCGCCGGCGCTCCGCTCGACGCCCTGCGGGGTCCCCAGCGCGACGTAGCGCAGCCCCGCCCCACGATGGCGCCGCAGAAAGTCGGCGAGATCCGGCGATGCGCCGGGCTCATCGGGTCGTGTCTGGCGCACGCGATCGAACCAGCCCGCTGCCTCGCCACGTGCGAGCGCCAGGCTCGCGCGCTCGACGCTGCGATAGCTCATGATCAGAGTGACCAGCAGCGCCAGGATCGCCAGCAGACTCCCACCTGCCAGGGCAGGGCGAACCCAGGAGCGGGGACGGTGGGGAGGCTCGGGTTTCGGCATGCGGGGGCGATCGGCGGACCGACGCAGGTCTAGCGAGGATCGATGCTCGCCCTGCGGCTTCGAGTGAGCAAGCCGCGTTCCAAATCGAGGCGCGGCCGCACGGCCATGGAGTGGCTGGCTGAAACCCGGAGACTGCGGTTCTCGCACGCAAGCTGCGGCTTTCGCAGCCGATCAGATGGCGCGTCGGCTGCTGACACCTGCCTGGTGGACCTTGCCTGGCAGGCGTCGTCCGACCACGGCCTCCGCCACTCGCCCCGCTTCGACCAGTAGCTCGAGATCGATTCCAGTTTCGATACCCATGCCGTGGAGCATGTAGACGAGGTCTTCGGTCGCGAGGTTGCCCGCGGCGCCAGGCGCGTATGGGCAACCTCCCAGTCCGGCGACCGACGCATCGAAGTTTCGGAAGCCCAGGTCGAGGCCCACCAGGGCGTTGGCCAGCGCCGTCCCGCGGGTGTCGTGGAGGTGCAGCGCGAGCTTCTCCTGATCAAATTCCTTGAGGAAAAGCTTGCCAAGCTCTCGGGTCTGGATCGGCGTACCGACGCCGATGGTGTCACCCAGAGACACCTGGTAGCAGCCCATCTCCAGCAAAGCGCGAGTGATGTCCAGGGAGCGCTCCGGCGCGACATCACCTTCGTAGGGGCAGCCCCAGACCGTCGACACGTACGCCCGCACCTGCATGCCGGCTTCGAGCGCCGGGGGGACTACTTCACGAAACACCCTCAGCGACGCTTCCGTCGACTTGTTGGTGTTCTTCTGATTGTGCGTCTCGCTCGCCGACATGAAGACGGCGATCTCCTTCAAGCCGCAAGCCTTTGCGCGCTCGAAGCCGCGTGCGTTGGGGCAGAGCGCGCTGAAGGTCACCCCCTCGGGGGCCTTCAACGACGCGAGCAGCTCCTCTGCATCGGCGAGCTGGGGGATCCAACGAGGCGACACGAAGCTCGAGACTTCGATGCGGGTCAGCCCGGCTTTCACGAGCGCTTCGACCAGGCGCTGCTTGGCCTCCGTGGAGATCGGCGAAGCTTCGTTCTGCAGCCCGTCGCGGGCAGAGACTTCGTAAACGGAAACGCGGTCAGGCGGAGAGTCGAGCATCCCAGGTACTACGCGGCTGGCTCACGCCTCGGCGCGACGTGAGGTTCGGTTCGAGCTTCCTCCAACGGAAGCTTTGCTGAGTGCTTAGCAGAGCCCGAGAGGATTGGGCACTCTGAAGTCCACTGCAGGGGCCAAGCGAGCGTGCCGCAGTTTCGTGCGCTTCAAGAGCGCGTGAAGACTCGTGCCCTCACCCCCCGATCCGGACCAGCGAGGAGCTCGGATCAGGCCTCCAGCAACCGCATCTGGCGCGCGCCGGGCTCGCCACGGAACTCGATCGGATACTCCCCGCTCCAGCACGCGTGGCAGAAGTTCTGATGGTCCGCTTCGGCGGCGGGGGCGATGGGCAGCCGACGAGCGGAGTCCCCGCTCCTGAGCGGCTGAGGCGCCTCTCCCTGTCGCGAGGCGATCACCGCGGAAACCATGCCTTCCAGAGAGAGATACGCCAGGCTGTCCGTGGTGATGTAGTTGTTTATCTCCTCGATCGAGTGGTTCGAGGCGATCAGCTCGCTGCGGGTGGGGGTGTCGATGCCGTAGTAGCAGGGCCACTTGTTGGGCGGACTCGAGATGCGGAAGTGCACCTCTCTCGCGCCGGCGTCGCGCAGCATCTTCACGATCTTGCGGCTGGTGGTGCCGCGCACGATGGAGTCGTCAACGACCACCACGCGCTTTCCCTTTAGCGTACGGGAAATCGCGTTGAGCTTGAGCTTGACGCCGAAATGGCGGATGCGCTGCTCCGGCTCGATGAAGGTCCGCCCGATGTAGTGGCTGCGCACGAGACCCATCTCGAAGGGTAGCCCGGCCTGCTCCGCGTAGCCGATGGTGGCGGGCACACCCGAGTCGGGGACCGGGATCACGACGTCTGCCTCGACGGGGTGCTCCATTGCCAGCTTACGTCCCAGGTTCTTTCGGGCCTCGTAGACGCTGATCCCGTCGATCGTCGAGTCGGGACGCGCGAAGTACACGTACTCGAAGATGCAGAGCTTGCGCTGCAGCTTGTCGAACGGTCGCGAGCTGGTCAGGCCGCTCTGGTTGATCACGACCATCTCCCCCGGCTCGATCTCCCGGACGAACTCGGCGCCGATCAGGTCGAAGCTCGTGCTCTCGCTGGCGACGACGTGGGCGTTGGGGCGACCAGGGACGATACCCAGACACAGGGGGCGAATTCCGCGAGGATCACGCACCGCGACCAGCGTGTCGGGGCTGAGGGCCAGCAGAGAGAAGGCGCCCTCGACCTGATTCAGGGCGTCGGCGACGCGGTCCTCGACGGCGCGCTGGGTGCTGCGTGCCACCAGATGCACGATCACCTCGGTGTCACTCGCGCTCTGGAAGATCGAGCCTTGAGCCTCGAGCTTCTCCCGCAGGCGCTCGGCGTTGGTGAGGTTGCCGTTGTGCCCGATGGCGATCGAGCCGCGGGAGTACTCGACGGCGATGGGTTGCGCGTTCTTCAGGAACGAGCCACCGGCTGTCGAGTAGCGCACGTGCCCGATGGCGGAGCCGCCCTGGAGCCTCGCCAGCTGCTCCTGGGGGAAGACGTCGATCACGTGGCCCATCGCGCGATGCGCGAACAGCTGCTTACCGTCGGTCGTGACGATGCCTGCGCTCTCCTGACCCCGGTGCTGGAGCGCATGGAGGCCGAGGTAGGTGAGATTGGCCGCTTCACTGTGGCCGTAGATGCCGAACACACCGCACATGACTCGACCTTCGCTCTCCGCGTCCGGGGACGCTCGTTCTTGGGAGACTGGGACCGGCTAGCGAGCCGACCCGGGGCGTTTCGATCCACCCGCCTGCCAGCGACTGCGCGCCGTGGGGTGCGTTGTCGGCGTTTGGGGGGAAGAAACCGCGGCAGGCACCTCGAAGCGGTCGCTCTTTGGTTCCTACCGCGTTCTCGCGCCGTGCCTCTAGCACGCACCTGGTATCGGCGAAAACCCCAGGCCGCAGATCATACCGGTGCGTCGTGACCGCCCGCGGGCCGTGCCCTGGTTGCCGCGCAACTGTGTTTGGGACGCGTGTGGGTTCGACCCCACGGGTGAGTGCAGGAGCCCCCAAGTCATCGCCCAGCTTTTCTAGTACGCGCGGACGTGAGTATGCTGGACAGCGATGGGTGCCGTCGACGAGTTGATTGGAAAGTGGCGAGCCAACCCCGACGCGGATGCCACGGTCGCGCTTTGCTCCTTCCTGAGCACCACGAGCGGCATGGACGATCTGATTCGCGAGGTCGGCACCAACGCTCAGACGTGGCACCTCGACGATCCGCAGGTGATGTTGGCCGTGGGACGCATGTTCCTCGACGCACAGCTGCTGCCGGAAGCGCAGGCAGCGCTGGTCAGCGCCGGCAAGGCAGATGGCAGAGACGCCCGTGCTTTCCGCTACTTGGGCGAGGTGCTGCTCCGGCGCGGTGACGCGATGCGCGCCGAGAAGGTGCTCGCCCGCGCCATCCAGCTCGGAAGTCAGGACTCCGATACGCAGCTCTGGCACGAACGCGCCACGGTCTACGTCGGACTGCAGAAGCGGGTGGGCGTACAAGCGGTGGCGACCGAGGTCTCGCGCACCCTACCCAAGAAGAACTCGATCCCGCCGCCGACGGTGCAGCCGAGGGCCGGGAGCTTGAGCGATGAGGTGACGAATCCTCGCGGAAATGCGCTGAGCTTCGACGACCCGACCACGGTGATGGACTCGGCGAGCAACTGGCAGCTCGATCAGCACCCCTCGGCTCACCCAGCAGCGAAGGCGCCGAGCGCGTCTCCTCCGGATGTCGGTCTCGGGTTGCCCAGGGCGCCGAAGGTTCCGCTGGGGTTGGGGGTGAGCCCCAGCGCAGCCCCCTCCGCCGCCGCGCGGGCGCCAGGTGCCCGCCCACTGTCTGCAGGACCGCCGCCGCTCCCTGGCGCGTCGGAGGCGGGGCCGCCG
>JAGQIY010000287.1 GCA_020430865.1 Myxococcales bacterium | reverse complement strand
GTAGTCGCCGGTGTGCCGAGGCCAGCGCCAGTTGTCGATCTCTCCCCCGAAGTTGCCGATCCCGCGGTGAGGTGCGTAGACCAGCCGGATGTCGCGCAACTCCAGGCGTTCGATGAGCTGATATCGGGAGCCCCCGAAGAAGTCCGAGACCTGGCAGCGGACGTTGGGGGTCTTGTCTTCACACGCCTTGATCAACGCCTTCTCTCGGGACTCGATCTCCTGGTAGCGCTTGGCCGGGTCCGCGATCTTCTCCAGGCCGGCACGCACCTTGTCGGTGACGTCCTCGTAGCGCTGTGTGATGTACACGCGCGCGGCTGGTCCGTTGGAGCGCTCCTCCTTGCGCGTTTTCGCGAGGAAACCATTGTTGACCAGGTCGTCCTTGGGGGTGGAGCTGTACTGCAGCGCTCCGGTCACGCAGTGATGGTTGGTGATGATCAGACCGTCCGGGGAGACGAACGAGGCGGAGCAGCCTCCGAGGTAGACCACCGCGCCGAGCGGCGGCTCGAAGGGCTTGCTGAGTTGCTGAGGGTCGAGCTTGACGCCAAGCCGCTGGAAGGCCTGCTGGTGCATGGGCTCGGAGAGCTGTCCGGGAAGCCACATCCCGCCCGGGTTCTCGAACTTCGGCGCGCTGGGCGGCGGCTCCTGTACCACGGGCTCGGGGGGAGTCGGCGAAGGCGGCGGGGGCGGGGTCGCTGCCGGAGAACAGGCGCCGAGTGTGGCGATCCAGGAGCAAACGAAGGCGGTCGAAGATACGCGTCGCATGTCTCGCCCATAGCAAAGATCCCGATGCTCGCGGGAAGTGGAGAGCGTCGCTGACCGGTCCAATCCAGGCTGGGCCAGGCGACTGATCTCGGAGCGCGTCACCAGGGGAAGTCGGGAGTCCCTGGCATTCCTGGCAGTTGGGCAGGGTGGAGCGCTCGGGAATGCTCGTGCCACTGCATGGTTGTGAGCTGAGCGTTCCATCGCCAAAGGCGTAAGGCCGCAGCGTTTTCCATGCAGAACGCGCCCCACGCGAGAATCGCTCACCCCATCCGTACGGGATGTTTGCTACTCGTTTGGCCTCTCAAGGAGACAAGCACATGAAACGTGATTCGCGGCATTCGCCGCCTCTCAAACGCCGGCGCCGCACCCGCGCGGCGCTCGCGCTGCTCGGTGGGCTCGGGCTGGGCGTGGTCGGTTTGCTCGGCCCCACGGCCTCGCCTGCTCAGGCGGCGGAGTCGGCGTCGACCCACGCCGTGGATATCCCGGTTCAGAAACACGTCCTCAAGAACGGACTGACCGTGCTGATGAGCCCGGACCACAGCCTCCCGGTGGTCGCGGTCGAGGTGCGCTATCTGGTCGGATCGGCCTACGAGGTGAAGGGCAAGAGCGGCTTCGCCCACCTCTTCGAGCACCTGATGTTCCAGGGGTCCGAGCACTTCAACCACGAGTACTTCGCGCCCTTCGAGCCGATCGGTGGCGTGGTCAATGGCACCACGAACACGGACCGCACCAACTACTTCGAGCGCGTGCCGAGTCAGTACCTCGAGCTCGCGCTGTGGATGGAGTCGGATCGCATGTTCGGTCTGCTACCGACGCTCGACCAAGCCAAGCTCGACAACCAGCGTGACGTCGTGAAGAACGAGCGCCGCCAGAGCTATGAGAACCGCCCCTACGGAATGTTCTGGTTTTACCTCTCGGAAGCGATGTACCCGGAGGGTCACCCCTACCGGCACCTCACCATCGGCTCCCATGATGACCTCACTCACGCGTCCCTGGACGACGTGAAAGCGTTCTTCAAGCAGTACTACAACCCGGCGAACGCCGTGCTCACCCTGGTTGGCGACTTCAAGCCGGAGGACGCCAAGGAACTGATCGAGAAGTACTTCGATCAGGCTTCGACGGGCAGCCGCTCGACGCCGGTCAAGGCGGAGCCGGTCAAGCTCCAGGGCGTCAAGCACCTCGAGTACACCGACGCGGTCGCTGCGCCGAAGGTCTACTTCGCATGGCCTACACCCGCTCTGTACGCTGACGGTGACGCCGCGCTGGACGTGCTGGCCAGCGTGCTCAGCGACGGCAAGACGAGCCGTCTCTACAAGCCGCTGGTCTTCGACCAGAAGATCGCGAAGGACGTCAGCGCCTATCAGGCGTCGAGTCAGCTGGGCTCGGTGTTCGTGGTCGAAGCGACCGCCGCGGACAAGAAGACCAGCGCGGACAAGCTCGGAAAGGCCGTGTTCGCTGCGCTGAAGCAGGCGCTCAGCAAGCCGCCGACCCAGGATGAACTCGAGCGCTCGCTGAACGGCTGGAAGAAGAGCTTCTACGGCCGCATCGAGGGTGTACTCAGCCGCGCTCAGCTGCTCAGCACCTACTACCACTTCACCGGAGATCCTGACTACGTGAGCAAGGACCTGGCCCGCTACACAGCCGTCGGCGCGAAGCAGGTCGAAGCCGCCGAGAAGTTCCTCGACCTCGAGAACTACGTGCGCATCGACATCTCTCCCGGCAAGAAACCCGAGATCAGCGACAGCATGGGGGGTGGGTGAGATGAACCGCAGTCCTCTGAACCGCCTCACGGCGCCTGGCTCCCTCTCCGTCGTCGGTCCGCTGGCCACCTGCCTGCTTGCGATTGCGTGCGGAAACGCTCCCCCTGCGGAGACCCCGACTCCGACGCCCTCGGCGCCTCCGCCGTCGGCCACCGACGAGGCGCCGCCGGCGCTGGTCAACCGCACCAAGCTGCCGGAGCCCGCTCCGGCGCCCGAATGGGGTCCACCCGAGGTGACGGAGCTGCCACTCAGCAACGGCGCCAAGCTCTGGTACCTCAAGCAGGGAAAGACGCCCCTGGTGAGCGTTCAGCTGGTGTTGCCGAACGGGGCCTCCAGCGATCCTCCGGGCAAGGAGGGCCTGACTCAGATCACCACGGACATGCTCGACGAAGGCGCGGGGAAGTTCGACGCATTGGCGCTGAGCGAGGAGCTCCAGCGCCTCGCGACCGACTACGGAGGACGCGCCGCGACGGACAGCGTGGATCTGGGGATGAGCCTGCTGGCTTCGAACTTCGATGCCTCGATGAAGATCCTCGCGGATATCGTGATGCACCCGAAGTTCGGATACAAGGACTTCTCCCGGCGCAAGGGTCAGCTGATCAGTCAAGCCATCGCAGACGAGAAAGACACCGGTACTGGTCGCATCAACGTCACCCGCAGCGTGCTCTTCGGCAAGGGCTACGGGAGCTATTCCCCCACGGGAGACCGCGTCAGCCTCAAGCGCATCGGTTTGAACGACGTGAAGCAGCACCACAAGGCGCTCTTCGCGCCGCAGGGGGCCACCTTCATCGTGGTCGGCGGTATCGAGATCGAGGCCGTGAAGAAGGGCCTCGAGGAGGCGTTCAAGGACTGGCAAGGTGAGCCCACGGTCAAGCCGCGCCCCCTGGAGGCGGAGCCCACGAGCGGCGGTGTTCATTTCGTTGATTACCCCGGGGCAACGCAGTCAGCACTCGCGATCGCGGTGCGCGCGGAGTCCAACGACACCAAGGTCTACTTCCAGTCCGAGGTCTACAACTGGGTGCTCGGCGGCGCGTTCACCTCGCGACTCAACCTGAACCTGCGCGAGGACAAGGGGTACACCTACGGCGCGCGCAGCACGTTCGTGCGCTGGAACCAGAGCGGCTTCTTGTGGCTCGCCGCGAAGGTGAAGAGCGAGACCACTCGTGCGAGCATCGACGAGATGCTGAAGGAGGTCGCTGCGCCCTGCGCGTCTCGCCCCCTGACGCAGAAGGAACGCGACGAGGCGGTCAACGGCATGCTCCTCGGTTTCCCGGGGCAGTTCGAGAGCGTAAGCGGCACTGCGATGCAGCTCGCGGAGGCACGCTGGGAAGGGCACGGGCCAGATTGGTTCACCACCTACTTCACCAACCTGGACAAGGTCAGCCTGGGGGGAGCCGAAGCCGTGGCCAAGCGCTACTGCGACCCCAAGCGCTTCGTGGTGGTGGTGGCGGGCGATCTCGCCAAGGTCGAGCCGACCCTCAAGGGGCTGGATCGGGAGGTGGTGACGTACGACGCCCTGGGTAACCCCAAGGCGAAGTGACGGCTCCAGCCTGAAACGCGAGGTCGCTCGTGAGCTTGCTCGCGGGCGGCCTCCGCGCGGTGGTGGACCCTGCGGCGCCACCGCGTCCTGTCCTCAGCCAGCCTACTTGAAACGGACACCGACTCCCCCTTCGGGGTGTTCGTGCTGCATGAACTCCCTGGCCGGCGCCTCACCCAAGAGTTCCGCACGGAAAAAAGCCGTGGTGTAGCTCTGCGCGATCGCGATGCCCTGGGAGACCGGCAAGTAGTCGAACGTCTCTCCCTGGCGACCCGCCGAGTGCCGGGTGCCCTCGCCACAGCCGGGCGTGAAGTCTGCGATGCCGCACAGGTCCGACACGGACCAGTGCCCGGCATCGTAGACCTCGACCTCCAGCGCGGGGACGCTCAGCTCCTCGTAGTTCTTGCGGATCAGCGAGTTGCCGACCTCTTGGACGGAGTTGTCCTCCTGAGCGATCAACAGCGCGGTCGGAACCTTGATCTGGCTCATGTCGACGCCGGGGAGGAGCGGATTCTCCATGGGTGCGGCGAGACCGAAGACCGCGCGAATGCGCGAGTCGTCCTGGGCCAGCTTACCGACGGTGACGCTGCCGAAGCTGTGCCCCAGAGCCCCGATGCGCGTCCCGTCGATGTGCCCCTTCAGCGCTTCGGGGAGAGCCGCGCCGGACGTGATTTGATCGATCACCAGCTCCAGGTCCGCTTCACGCACCGCCAGCTGATCGGTCGTCAGCGGCTCCTTGGTGTCCTCGGAAGCGAAGGGCAGGGGACCGGCGTGGTTGGGAGCGGCGACGGCGAAGCCATGGGATGCCAGGCGGATGGCCAGCGAAGCGCCCGAGAGGTTGATGCAGCTGACGCAGTGGGAATACACGATGAGCGGCCAGCCGCTGCCCTTCGGTGTCGCGTTCCCGGCCGCTCTGAGTTCCAGGGTCGGGCACTCCGCTGGCGCCGCGTTACGCAACGCGACGAACTCCGGGCGCTGGGGACTCGCGACGTAGATCTCTGACGGCTCTGGGCCTTCGACGTCGGCAGCTGGATACCAGAGCTCGACCTCCAATGTGCGGCCGCCGTCGCTCACTTGGAGGGTCTGGTGTCCGACGCCGAAGCTGCCGCGAGCCGCGTAATCCACGGCGGAATCTCCAGTGGCCGGTTCATCCTCGCTGCTGCAGGCCCCCATCGGTAGCAGACAAAACGCGGCGAGCAGGGCCGCTGCCCCGCTGCGTCGCGTGGTCGCAGTGAAACCCCGTAGTTGGTACGGGGTACCCGGTCGTGCGATGCTCTGCATGGGCGCATCGTAGGGGAACACCGCGGGAGACGCGGGTGCTTTCCTGCTCTCCGCGCCAAGTTTCCCTTTGCTGACTCTGGCCAGCCCAGGGCTCCCAGTGCTGCCAGGGCGGCAGCAGGAGGTTCGTAGCATGCGGGTTCGATGGCTTGGATTGATCGTACTGGTGATGGGTGG
>JAGQIY010000286.1 GCA_020430865.1 Myxococcales bacterium | reverse complement strand
CGCTACCGGTGCAAGGGTTGGTCCATATCTCAGCGACGCCTCGAGCCGGGCCGAGCCCCACGGGCGCGACTCGCTCCGGTCTTGGCGCGCTGGGTCTTGCCGGGCTGCACGATGCCATCTTCGAGATCGTGCTTCAGCTCGGTTAGATCCTCGAGGAGCTGCATCAACGTGTCCTCCAGCCCCCGGTTGCCGATCAGCGCGAGGGCGTAGCCGAGGGAGCAGCGATCGAGGTCGTCGCGCTTCCACAAGGCCGAGCGGATCACTCGCATGCTGAGCACAGGGATCGAACGGATCAGCGCCTCCAGCGCCGGCCCGGACGCGAAAGCATCGTTCAGGCTCAACAGCAACGCCTTGATCTCCGGCAGGTGCTCGAGGTCGCTTGGACCCACGCTGCAGTTCGCGGTCGACACGCCCTCGGAACCTCGCAGCACGGCGACCTGCTGGGGCGACAGCGACGACCGCTTGACAGCCGAGGGTGTCAACGCTGGCGCTGCCGGCGCGACCGGCACTCGCGCCGCTGGTGCCGGGCTAGCCGGAAACAGCGGATGGTCAGAGTCCCGCGCCGCTTTGGACCCAGGGGGTGATGAACTCAATCGACTCAAGCAGGCGCTCCTCCCCCGCGCGTCGACTTCGCGGGCGGTGCCCTCACTGCAAGAGACTTGCCAGGCGGGTGCTAGCAAGGCTTTGAATGACGCTAGGCAGGCAGCTCGCAGGAGTCCAGCACCAGCTCCCAGTAGCCCACGTCGACCCAGCGCTCGAACTTGTACCCGACCTGCCGGAATACGCCGCTCGGTCGGAAGCCAAAGCGCTCGTGCAAGGCCACGCTCGCGGCGTTGGGCAGCGCGATCCCCGCGATCACGGCGTGAGTGTCCCCCTCACGAAGCTTGGCGAACAAGGCCTGGTACAGCTCCTTTCCGAAGCCGCCACCGACGCTCTTCGGCGATAGATACACGCTGCTCTCGACGCTGAAGCGATACGCCGAGCGCTGCTTCCATGGCGCGGCGTAGGCATAGCCCACGAGCTCGTTCCCGAGCTCCAAGACCAACCACGGCAGCCCGCGTTCTTGCACCGCGGAAACGCGCGACCACATCTCCTCGCGCGTCACTGGTTCCTCCTCGAAGGTGATCACTGTCTCGGCGACATAGTGATTGTAGATCTGCGCCAGCACCTCCGCGTCTTCCGAAACAGCTTCACGAATCATCTCGGTCTTCTCATGGGGAGCGCCCATCGGGCGCGAGCCAGCTCACTCTGGACTGGTTCAGGGGTCGAGGCTTGGGGGTGAGGGAGCACTGGATCCAGCTCGAGCCGCCTCACTGGCAACCGTCGTCGCTGCCCGAGACGACGCGTGCGACGTGCAAGGTGGTGCTCCCCGGCGAATCGAACCAGCTCCAGATCACGTCTCCATTTACATCCGCACGGAAGGGGTCGTCGCGGCGGCCCCAGGCGACACTACTGGTGACGTCGATCGGCCCCTCCAGGAAGGAGCCGTCCGGGCCCACCAGGGCAAGCAGGTACCTGTGACCACTGCCAGCCTCCGCCCAGCCTACGAGGTATTGCTCCTGCGAACCGCCGGCGGGCAAGAAGCGTGCGATGCTGGAGTCCGCTTCGTCGACGTCCGGGGTGTTGGTCAGCCACACCACGGCGCCAGGATCCGTGGCCCCGCTGATCGCCGAGAACCCGATGTCCTGGTTCATGCTCGTGGAGTCGTAGGATTGCTGGCCCAGTGTCATCGCCGCCTGGTGAGAGTTCCACACCAGCTTGAACCCGTCGGGCCCGATCGCCGCCCCGCCCAGCTCGCCCGCGACGCTACCGTTGCAGCCCGCGTCGATGTCGATCACCTTGCCCTTGTTGTGATTGAGGAAGATGCCGCCTCGCGCCTCAGTGGCAAAGTCGCCGCTCGTGCCAGGAAAGCAGTCCGTCACACACGCCGGCATGAACACGTTCGCGGCAGCATTGAATCGCAACAGGTTACTCATCGAGTGACTGCAACCCCAGCCCCAGCCCGTGCTCTCGGCACCGCTCGCAGCGTCGACCCATTTCAGTGTGTCCCCCTCGTGTCCCGAGTCCGAGTGCACGTGATAGTACGCACCGTACCTTCCGTCCCCGTACTCCAGCCGGCTGTCTCCGATGCCGAAATCGTCGGGCTTGTTGTCGCTGTTCGTGAGCTCGGTAGCGGCGCCGCGTTCGCTGCCATCCGCCGCGTAGCGGTGCACGAAGATGCGGTCTCCGGCGTCATCCCACAGGAGCGCGGCGTAGGCGCCGTCTGGCTCCGCAGCCACGCCACGGCATTCGCGGTCCTTTGCCAGCTCTCGGGTGGCGACCAGCGCGCCGTCGCGTCCGATCTCTGCAACCTTGGCAGTCCCTGCCTCGGTCGTGTAGCAGACCAGGCTACTGCAGTTTCCGCGCGGCACCGTGAATACGGGCGCCACGTTCAGGGAGCCGCGCCCCCAGACGCGCCAGTTGCTGGCGCCCGCTCGCACCCCTTCCGGCAGGGTCACCTCATGCGTCTCGATGCGCTGGTCCAGCTTGGCACCAGGCGCGGCACCACTGCCCCCGTTGCCGCCGCCGGAGCTACCCCCGGTGCCCGCGCCGCCATTGGCACCACTGCCGCCATTGGTACCACTGCCGCCATTGGCACCACTGCCGCCATTGGCACCACTGCCGCCATTGGCGTCACTGCCTGCGCTAGCAGAGCCGCCGCTACCTGAGCCGCCGGAGTCCCCGTCACCGCAGGCCATGAGCCCAAGGCAAGCCATGGCCGCGGCTGCGTGGCTTCCCCACGTGAGCAAGTACGATTCGAGCGAGTTCCGAGCCATCGGGCCTCCTTCTGCTGCTCGACGTGTGGCGACCCAGACGTCGGTGATCCAGTGTAGCAGAGGGACGCGGTGGTCCGAGGGCGCAGCCCCAGGGCGGCTGTGATAAACCCGACTCCGGCATGCCCGGCACCCAAGTCATGGAGGCTCCTGAGGAGGGAGGCGAACAACCGCAAGGGAATCAGCCACGTCAGGCGGAGCCGCCGCTCGAGCCCGCTCCGCGCCTCGACCCCCCGCGGGGCTCGCGGCTTGGCTACTGGATCAAGCTATCCCTGGCGGCGCTGGGCGCGCTGATCGCCCTCGGCGTGTTGGCGGGTGTGCTGATGTGGGAACCCTACGCACGCAAGCTGATCATCGCCAAGGCGCGAGAACGCGGCGTGGAGATCGATCCAAAAGACATCAGCGTACCGTTCAGTCTGCAGCGCGCCCGGCTGAAGCAAACCCACTTCAAGCTGATCGGCGTCGATGGCATCGAAGGCACGATCGAGAACCTCGAGGTTGGTCTGGAGAAGCGCGAGCCGACGTCCTTCGACCTCACGGGCGTCGAAGTGCAGGTCACGGGCTCCGCTACCCGGCTCACCGTGGAGCTCTCCCAGTGGACCGCCGAGCACCCTCAGAACTACATGGTCCCGATGCGTGCAGGCAACGTCAACGTTCGCTGGCGCGCCGACAAGGACAGCGAGCCTTGGCTCGAGCTCACGGGGGGCGCTGTGGCACCCATCCCCACGGGAGCAGCTTTCTCCGTGGAAAATGCAAGGATCGCCGGCCTGGAGACGGGCAAGATCGGAGCCTCATGGACGGCAGAGTCAGCGAGCGTGGACATGGCGTTCGGAGCCGCAGACGCCAAGGCATCCCCGGTGAAGCTCAGGGTCGTGCACACGCCAGGGAAGCAAAGCGGTGCCTACTCGCCCTACGCAGAGCTCCACGTCTCGAAGCTCCCGCTGGATCGCCTGAAGGGCCCCCTCGACATGCCGATCCCGACCAAGGACGTGTTCGTCGAGTTGGATTCACGGATCAACTTCGAGTCTGATGTGATGGGGGGGCCGATCAATGGTGAACTCAAGGCGTCGCTGATCGGCTACCTCCCCCCCAAACCCCCTGAACTCGACGGCTACGTGTTCGGTGATCGAACGCTCTTCGAGACCAAGTTCGCCAGTGATGGCGAGCGCAAACGGCTAACCCTCACGGAAACGAAAGTCAGCGCCGGCGCCTTCAAGCTGAAGGGCAGCGGTGAGATCGAGCGCGTCGACGACCACGCGACGATCCTGATGAAGCTCCTGGGCAACCTGCCCTGCGCTGATCTGGCGGCTGCGGCGGTCGAGAAGGAGCTCTCGGGTCTAGGCCAGCTCGGAAGGCTCGCTGGCAAGCTCACCAAGCAAGTGCTCAAAGGCAGCGTTGGCGTGACCGTCGCGGTCGAAGCGGACAGTCGCAGACTGGCCGAGGCCAAGGTCGCGAAGATCATTGGCATCGGCTGCGGGCTCAAGCCGCTGACCATCCCCAACCTGGCAGACTTTCCTCAGCTCGGGGAGATCCCCCTGCCCGAAGGACTGAAGGAGCTGCCGAAGGGGCTGCCTTCGGCCCTGCCACCTCCCTCCAGCCTGCCCCCACTTCCTTCGTCTTTGCCTCAGAACGCAAAGGACTTCCCGTTTCCGTTCGGCAAGTCACAGCCGAACGGTGAGCCGAAGAAGGCACAGGACGCACCCAAGCCCGAAGCGCCCACGAGATAGCGCTGCGCGCCCGCCAGGCTGCGCGGGCGAGGGGCTGGCGTCGATCTGGGCTGTCTCAGTAGCAAATCGCGCGGTGTCCCCGTGGAGCGCTTGGTCGCGGCGGCCAATTGAGGCAAATAGCCGCCCATGGCGATCATTACGGTTCTCGGCGCAGGCATGATGGGTTCAGCCTGGTGTGTTCCTCTCGTCGACGCTGGTCATGA
Source organism: Myxococcales bacterium (assembly GCA_020430865.1). Next base: position 1,564 of record JAGQIY010000286.1, on the reverse strand, counting down.
GGTGCGCCTCGTGGGCACGCACCTGGACGACGCGCTGATCGACGGGCTGAAACGAGACGGAGTCCACCCGACGCTCAAGTACGAGCTTCCTCCCGAGATCCGTCCGTTTCACGTCGGCGAGCTGGAACATGCGCTGGATGGATCGGAGGTCGTCGGCCTTGGCGTCAGTTCCCAGGGGATCCGCTGGGCGGCGGAGATCCTCGCGCCTCACCTCGGCGCCCGTCCGGTGATGGCTATCACCAAGGGACTCGAGTGGAACGGCGAGCGGCTCTCGATCTTGCCCGACGTGTTCAGCGACACGCTGCGCCGCGTCGCGCCCAGGGGGCACCAGGCCGTGCTGGAGTCGCTGAGTCCGGTGGCCGTCGCCGGGCCCTGCATCGCCGGGGAGCTCGCTCGACGCGTGGAGACTTGTGTGGTGATGACGGGCCGAGATCCGCAGGTCACTCGCAGCCTGGCTGCGCTGGTGCGTACGCCTTACTATCATGCCTTCCCCTCGGACGACGTCGTGGGCGTCGAAGCCTGCGCTGCGCTGAAGAACGCGTACGCGATGGGCATCGCCTTTGCCGCGGGGATCCACGAGGCGAAGGGCGGTGAGCCGGGCTCGGTGGCCATGCACAACCACGAGTCGGCGGTCTTCGCTCAGGCAGTGCTGGAAATGCAGACACTGGTAGAGCTCCTTGGCGGCCAGGCACGCACCGCCTCGGGGTTGGCAGGCGTCGGCGATCTCGACGTCACCTGCAACGGCGGCCGCACCGGACGCTTTGGTCGGCTGCTCGGCAGCGGCTTGAGCAGATCGCAAGCCGTCGAGCGTATGCAAGGGGCCACCCTGGAGTGTCTCGAGATCCTCCGCGTGATGCGCGAAGCCTGCGAGGGGCTCACCCGCGCGGGCAGCTTGCCTCGCGGAAGCCTCCCGTTGCTCATGCACATGGCAGACGTGGTGCAGCGGGACGTGCCGGTCGGCGTGCCGTTCCCGCGCTTCTTCGGTGGTCTAGACTGAGGAGCGTTCGACACGAAGAAAGCTGGTAAGCTCGCGGCATGGTCAGCCGGCAAAGCCACCTCGTGATTGGTGTCGACAGCAGCACCAGCGCCTGCAAGGCCATCGCGTGGGGCACCTGCGGGGACGAAGCGGGACGCCCGATCGCGGAAGGACGGGCCGCGTTCCCCCTGAGCAATCCAGAACCAGAAGGCTGGGAGCAGGACGCGAACGACTGGTGGCGTGCCCTCGGCAGCGCGTGCCAAGCGCTGAGCCAGGCGCTGGGCGAACGCGTCGCGGACGTTGTGGCCCTGGCCATCACCCACCAGCGCGAAACGGTGGTCGTCACGGATGCCCAGGGGGAGCCTCTGTGCCCAGCACTGGTCTGGATGGATTCACGCGCGGCGTCACAGGTCGAACGCGCGGTGAGGACCCTGGGTAGCGAGACGCTGCACCGCGTGAGCGGCAAGCCCCCCTGCACCACCCCGTCGTTCTACAAGCTCGCGTATCTATTCGATCGGCGTCCTGCGCTGCGCAGCACCGCGCGCATCTGCGACGTTCAAAGTTTTCTCTTATGGAAATTGACCGGGG
>JAGQIY010000285.1 GCA_020430865.1 Myxococcales bacterium | reverse complement strand
GAGCGGTCTGGAAGCGCTGTGCCGGGTCGCGCTCGAGCGCCTTGCGAACCACCGCTTCGAGGTCCGGCTCCACATCCTCGCGGATCACGCCGAGGGACGGGATCTCCTGCCCCAGCAGGTTCTCGAGCGTCTCCTTCTCGCTCTTGCCCTTGAACAGGCGGCGCGCGGCCAGGAGCTCCCACAGCACGACACCGACGGAGAACAAATCCGCACGGCGATCGACGTCCTTTGGCGTCTTGGCCTGCTCGGGCGCCATGTACGCGAGGCGCCCCTTGATGTTGTCGCTGCCCGGCGCCGTGTAGCGCACCGCCATGGTGGCGACACCGAAGTCGATCACCCGCGCCATCCCGAACACGTCCACCAGGATGTTGGCGGGACCGACGTCGCGGTGCACGACCCCGGTGAGTTCACCGGCGTTGTTCTTCAGTTCATGGGCGGCGTCGAGGCCCTCCAGCGTATCGAGTGCAACTCGCGCGCAACCCTCGATGGAGAGCCAGCTTCCCCCGCGGATACAGAACACCAGGAGCTTTCCGAGGGGAGCGCCGTCGACGTACTCCATCGCCTGGTAGTAGCCAGCGTCGTTCTGTGCGACCTCGAGCACCGGCACCACGTTCGGGTGGCAGATCCGCGAGACGATGTGGTTCTCGTCGATGAAGTTCTGCACCACGTCGTCATCGGCCATCAGGTGGGGGTGCAGCGACTTCACCGCCGCGAGTCGCTGGCTGTCCAGGTCTCGCGCAAGGTGCACCGTGGCCATACCGCCGCTGGCGATCTCGCAAATGCTCTCGTACCGGCCCCACCGGCGCCGGGACTGCTCCGGTGCTGCTGCCATACGCCGGCAGAAAGCGTGAATGCGATGGGTGGCCGTCGCAAACGCTTTGCGACGTCGCGCGGAAACGTTCTAGGGCCAACGCGAACCTCCGCTCACACGGCCCTGGACCTGGCTCGGTGCGTTTCCTCGCCGAAAGCCACCTCACGCCGCGCAACGGCCAGCCGACCCACGGCCCCCGTGCAGGCTCCTGCGAACGACCGAGCCTTGGCGCAACCATTTGACACTCGGTGCCACAAGCCTGACCCATCGAACGGCTCTGGAACGAACCTCGACGGCTCGCGCGTCCGTCGCGGTCTCCGAGCGCGACCCCGCGTCGGCAGAGCTGCGCCGGGCACCCAGACGCGAGAGTCCGCGGTCCGCTTCAGCAGCGCTCATCCGCCCGCAAATCGCGGCCCACTGGCGCGCGGTTTCCTACCTCCGCATGGAGCGTGTATACGGACCCTAACTCCGGCCTGGGGTTGACCGTCTGTACGCCACACGAGTCGCTCTTGGAGACGCGATGGCCTCCCCAAAGACGACTCGACGAAGGCTGGAGCCGCATCAAGCGGGGGTAATCGAGGAGACTTATGAGCACCGCAAAGCTGATCTACGACGGCAAGGAGTACGAGCTTCCAGTCCTGGAAGGTACCGAGGGAGAGAAGGGCGTCGATATCCAGAGCCTGCGCAAAGTCAGCGGCCTGGTGACGCTGGATCCGGGATACGGAAACACCGCGTCCTGCAAGAGCAGCGTGACCTTCATCGACGGTGAGAAAGGGATCCTGCGCTACCGCGGCTACCCCATCGAGCAGGTCGCGACGCGCGCCCGCTTCACCGAGGTCTGCTACCTGCTGATCTACGGCCAGCGTCCAAACAAGGAAGAGCTCGCGTCGTTCCGCGAGCGCATGACGAAGCACACGCTGCTCCACGAGGACATGAAGAAGTTCTACGAGGGCTACGCGTCGGGCGCGCACCCGATGGCCATCATGGCCGCCATGGTCGCGAGCCTCTCCACCTTCTATCCGGACACGGAAGAAGAGCTGGATCGCAACATCATCCGCGTGCT
>JAGQIY010000284.1 GCA_020430865.1 Myxococcales bacterium | reverse complement strand
TGAGGGACCTCGGCGCAGCGAACCTGCTGCTCGCGACGATCGGGCTTCGAGGCGACTGGATCGAGCCAGGGGACTGTGAGCTACCTCAGCCAGAGGTGATCATTCGGTTGGGCGGCGGGAGCGACGGACTCGATTCTGGAGGCAACGCCGCTGCGCTCGAAGCCAGCTTCAGTCGCGCAGCCGCAGCCTTGAGTGAGCTCGACTCACCAGACATCGTGGTCGCACCCGACTTGTGGAGTCGCATCTGGCGTACCAAGGGGGTCGATGCGCTGGCCTTCGACGCCGAGCAGGCCAATCGCCTCGCCCAAGCGCTGGTGTTGAACGCTGCCGACCGGTCCGATCGCGTCGTGGTGCTCGACTCACCGCTTGGTGGGATATCGACCACCAGGCCCTTGGGCGTCAGTGAGCTCGAAGACTGGTATCAAACCGAGGTCGCTCCCCTGGGCTCTGCGCGTGACTTTGCTGCAGCCTACGCGCCTTGGTTGCGCGTCGTCGCCGGTCCCGTCTACCAGGGTGATGACACGTTGCTCCTCCCACCCTCAGCGCACGTCGCTGGGCAAATGGCCCGGCTGAGTCGTGAACGGGGGCCGTGGATTGCCGTGGGGAATTTGACCCTCCAGCAGGGCATCGGGCTCGACGCCCGCTGGAACGAAGCCGATGAGGAGCGCTTGCAGGCGCTTGGTATCAACCCCTTGCGCGTGGTCGTGCCTCGTGGCTGCACCATTCAAGGCGTACGCGCGCTGGCCTATCCCGATAGAAAGCCGTGGGCGTTCCTCTCGACACGCCGGTTGTTCAACTTCTTGCGCCGGGCACTCACCCCCGTCGACATGTCCTACGTCTTCGAGCCAAACGCACCGGCGACCTGGATCGAGCTCAGGCGCGACGTGACGCGGTTGCTTCGAGATCTGTACGACCAGGGTGGTCTTGCGGGGGCCACGCCTCGCGAGGCGTTCTTCGTGCAAGTGAACGAGGCGCTCAACCCGGAGGACGCCCGCGAGAACGGCGTGCTCACGTGTCGCATCGGCGTCGCTCCCGCAGTGCCCCTCGAGTTCCTGTTGGTGCGCCTCGTGGTGTCCAAGGGGATCGCCAACGTGGTGGAGGAGCCAAACGTTCCATGATCTTTCCCGGACTCACTCCATCGAACCCGATGCCGGGCTTCAACTTCGCGGTTGCGTTTGCGGAGAGCGCGGGCCCGGCAGGAGCCATCGCGGAGGGCGGCGTGACGCGAGTTTCCGCGGGGTTTCAGGAGATCAGCGGCCTCGAGGCCTCCTTGGAGATCCACGAGTACAAGGAAGGCGGGCGCAACGATTTCACCCACAAGTTTGCAACCAACGCGAACTTTGGGAACATCACCTTCAAGCGCGGTGTAGCGCTCACTCCCGATCTCTGGAACTGGTACGCACAGGTCAGCGGAGGGAGTTTCGGGGCGCGGCGCGCGATCTTGATCGCGCAGCTCGACTACGAGCGCAACCCCGCGCTGGTCTGGTACGTGTCTCGCGCGTTGCCGGCGAAGTTCGTGGGGCCGAGCTGGAACTCCGGGCAGAGCAGCGTCGCCATCGAGTCGATCGAGGTCGCTCATGAAGGGCTCGAGCTCCTGCCTGCGGAGGAGTTAGTGGGAGGAGGCGGCTGATGGCGCTGGTGATCGAAGAGCTGACGACGTCTCTCGACGTACAGGACGAGATGCAGCTACGTCAGCTGGTGAAGCAAGAAGTCGCGCGTGCGCTCGCCGCGCAGCGTGCCTCAGGCATGATTCCGCGCGGCGATGGTGACGCAGACCCAACGGATCCTGGCGCCGCAGGCGGGGAGGACTGAGTGAGCGCCCTCGAACGTGAGCTCTCCAAGCTGACCTTGGTGATCGTGCCCTCGCTCAGCGGGCGGCGGCGTCCAGAGGTGCAGGGCTTCGTCGATGGACGCCTCGAGGTGCTGTTCAATCCGACGGAGTACTCCATCGATCGCGAGACGAACTACGCAGAGGTCGCCATCCCGGGGCTCGACTCCCCGGTGCTGCAGTACGTGCGGGGCAACGGGGACAAGCTCTCGTTCGAGCTGTTCCTCGACGTGACGGACCGCATGCAGGATGGGGTCGTCGTCACGGACCAGAGCGTGCGTGAAGTGTTCGTGCGCCCGCTCGAGCAGTTGATGCTCAAACATCCGACACTTCACGCGCCACCGCCGATCATGGTGCTGTGGGGCAAAGAGGTGGTGCTCGAGAGCGCTGTCGCTCAGTCCCTGCAAGTGAAGTACACGCTGTTCGACACCGGTGGGCGACCGGTGCGTGCGACGGCGACGTTGACCCTGCGAGAGCACCGCAGCGCATCGGCACAGCTCGCGGAGGTGCGCGAGACGAGTCCGGACCGCACTGGCGTCACCCTCGTGCGTCAAGGCGACACGCTGCCGGGCATCGCGTTCCGCGAGTACGGGGACGCGACGGCGTGGCGGCAAATCGCCGACGCGAACAGTCGCTCGAATCCCCTGGACCTCACACCGGGCGAGACATTGCTCGTTCCTCGACTGGTGACCAACTGATGGCCGAGACGGAAGCCAGCGCCGCGCTCGTGATCTTGGATGGGATGAGCACCCTCGTGGATCGCTACGTTCCACGCTTCGAGCTCTACTTCGCCAAGCCCGAGCCGTTCGAAGAACCGGGGGCAGGGCCACTCGAGATCCTCGAGCCGCCCGAGGCGACGTTTCAAGAGGTCGAGCGCCTGAACGGCCTGGTGTTTCGCGCGTCGAGCGCCAGCCCTATTCCGGGAGGCAATGCCGGAGCGTCGAGCGGCGACGCCGGCAGTGTTCCCACGCTGACTCAGCTGCTCCCGCTGGCGGGACCCTGGGGCGACAAGCCCGAAGAGCACACCGACGACATCCTGTCGGTCCAGTTCACCGAGACCATCGAGAAGAACGCGCTCGCGTCACTTCAGATCGAGGTGCTCAACGTGTACGACTCGGAGCGCCGCACTTATCGCTACACCGACATCCCGGCGGACCTCCCCCCCGAACGAACGGGCGTGTTCCCCTTGCTCGACTACGGCGACACGCTGGCGCTGCGCGTGGGTTACGGCGAGGGACTTGACTGGATGTTCGACGGCGTCGTGGAGAAGTTCGAGGTGGATTTCCCCGCGGATGGCGAGTCGAAGATCTCGCTGACCGCAGTCGACCGCCGGAGCCTGCTGCGGAACAAAAAGAAGCTGAAGAAGGGCGCTTCAGGCGGCTCGAGCGAAGAGCAGGTAGCGGCGCAGATCGTTCGAGAAGTCGGGCTGCGCGTCGCGGCGGAGGAAGGCCAGCTCACGAAGCCGACCAAGGAAACGAAGAAGCCGAAACCGAAGGACCAAGACGCGCTTCAATACCTCACAGATCGCGCGAACAAGGCCGCGATCGAGCTGATCTGCTTTGGCAAGACCGTCTATGTGCTCAAGCCGGCAGACCAGAACCCGGGAACGGTCGTGCGCTACGTCTACCGGCAGGGGCTCATCTCATTCAAGCCCACGTTCAACGGCGTGGGCAAGCCAACCAAGGTGCGCGTCGAGGCTCGCAACCCGGACACGGGGGAGACCATCACGGCTGAAGTCAGCACCGACGATCTGGTGGAGGCGGGGCTTGCGTTGCGTGCTGCGGATGGAACTCCGACGGACAAGGTGAAGAAGAGCGGCCAAGCTGGCGAGCGCGTCGAAGTCGTAACGAACTACCCGGCGCGCACCCAAGAGGAGGCCAAGCGAATCGCCATCGGGATCCTCAAGAAGAACCTCGACAACACGCTGACGGCTCAAGGCAGCATCCTCGGGGATCCGCGGGTCCGGCCGCGCACCACCATTCAGATCGAAGGGGTCGGTCGTTTCGATGGCCTCTGGTACGTGACTCAAGCCGTGCACAAGCTCGGCGCGAACGGCTACCAGACCCAGTTCAACGCCCGGCGGACTGCGGCGCTCCCGGAACGCGGCGAGGCTGCGTCGAGCGC
>JAGQIY010000283.1 GCA_020430865.1 Myxococcales bacterium | reverse complement strand
TCGAACCGGCAGCGGAGCCCCCGGTGCCCGCCGAGCTGTTCCCCGAGGAACCGGAAGCTCCGGCGATTCCGCCGGCACCGCCGCCGGTACCGCCGCTGCTCTCGCCGCCGGAGCCACCCGCGCTCGCCCCCCCGGCGCCGCTACCTCCGCTCCCTGCGGGACAGCCGTTGCACACGTCCTTGCACTCGGTCACGCAGGTGCAGCTCTTGAGCGAGTTGTAGTCGTTGGCCCCGCTCGGGCTCGCGTCGATGCACGCCGTGATACACGCTTCGTCCGAGCAACCATCCACGCAGTCGGCGATCGTCATGCAATCGGGGTTCCTGACGCAGTCGATGGTGCGAAGACGGCAGCTGCTGGCGCGGCAGCTGAAGCAGCTACCGTCGTCGGGGATCGAGACGCATAGTTCCGTGTCGAAGCTCTGCCCCTGCACGTCGAAGGAGCTGGGCATGCACAGCATCCCATCGGGACATGAAGCGGCGGAGGTAGTGGAACAGAACTTGGTACACTCCCCCTGACCATTTTCCTCTCGGCAAATATCTCCCAGGCACTCCCAGCCTGATGAGCACCCTTGCCCATCGGCCTTGCTCTTGATCGGCGGCGGCGTCGGGTTACCCTCGAGCAACGCGGTCTTGCCCGCTGCCGCGAACGCGCGCTGGACCAGCGACTCGTGGCCGAACAGCGAGGTGTCGACCAGCGGTCCGACGTTGCAGTTCCCGACGCGCGAGGAGACTCCGATCACTGCGCCGGTCACCGAGTCGAGTGCCGGACCGCCAGAGTCCCCACTGCAGCCAGAGGGTCCGAGCTCGAACTCGGAGCTTGCCTGATACGCGTTGTAGTCCTTGCCCGCGGTCAGGATCGGCACGTTGTCCCGCCGCCGTCGGATACCGCTATCAACGCCGTTGTTGCTCGTGATGCCGTAGCCGACGACGGTGACCGTTTCCCCGGGGATTGCAACGTAGTTGGTGCGGATCTTTGCTGGCGTGATGCCGGTGACATCGGTATCCAGCACCACGAACGCCAGGTCCTTGTTGCACAGCTGCTTCCCGTCCTCGTGCAGGATCTCCTTGCCTCGAGCAACGGCAGCGCTTCCGCCCGGGTTCACGCCCACACGCACTCGGAGATTGCTCGCCGTGAAGTCATCGCCAACGTGATCGCCGTTGGTCGAAACCCCGTTCGGATCGCATCCGATCCTGCCATCTCCAGCCCCCGGAGCCACGCAATGCCACGCCGTGAGCACCAGGTTCGGCGCCACCAGGGTGCCCGAGCACGCCCCGATCCCCGAGGTCAGGTAGATCACGTTCTCGTGTGCCTCGGAGTCGTTGTCGACGACGCCACCCACGATTGCGGCGTTCAGCGTTTCCGTGTCGGAATCGGGCGCCCGCTCGGAGCAGCCGACGGCCAGGGTCAGGGAAAGCAGGCCAACGCCGACGACGAAGCTTCGCATGAGAGTCTCCAAGCTACTGGATGCGCGGACCGACGTCCGCTGAGAGAGGGAAGAGGATCCTTCGAGGCTACGCTTCGCCCCGAAGCAGCGCTAGCCCGGAATCTCGCCGCGACGTGTCAGCGCGAGCCGCTCGGGAGCGCGGGCGTCTCGAGCTGTTCTTCCCCACGCGCTGCGCGTCCGACGCGTGCGCGGTCCTCGCATTCCGCGGCCAGCTCGGCTACTCCGGAGGTCATGCTGGCGGACGCTTTCCCGCTCCCTGAACCCGGTGATCCCGAAGAGCTGAGCTGGGCGCTGCAAACCGCGCACAGCATGTGGAGTCAAGGCGACGCCCGCGAAGCCGTGCGCTGGCTGCAACGAGCAGCGCTCACCGCCACCGAGATCGGCCTCAACCAGCGCGGCCAGGCGATCGCTCAACTCGCGACTCAGCTGCGCGCCTCGACGCGCAGCCAGCCAGCGCCTGCTCCAGCTCCTCAACCCGGTCCGGCGCCGCAACCCGGTCCGGCGCCGCAACTCGGTCCGGCGCCGCAACCGAGCGAACCCCTCGCGCGCACCCATGTCAGCCCAGGCGTCGCCCCCGCGGCTCCGCTCGCGACCGGTACCTCCGCCAGCGCGAGGGCGGCGAGCGCCGACCCCTCGACCTCTCCCGCTCAGCCGAGCGTCCCGGTCACGCAGCCACGCAAGGCGCTACGCGTGTGCTTCGCTCGCAATCACGATGGCAGCCTGCTCGTCGTTCCTCTGGCCGACGGAGAGCCTTCCAGGGCTGGAATGGCGGAGGGGCTGCTCGTCGAACTGCAGCCCGGCTCCCTCTGACAGGCACGCCGACCTGACCAAACGCGCAGCACTGGAGCCGAACCGCGCGAATCAGCCAACTTCTACTACAAGTTTCCGTTATGCGTGTACGCTTGGAAGCGTATGCCTTCAGCTGTCACATGCGGAGACTGCGGCGCCCAGTTCGAGGTCACCCAAGACCTGTGGGAGTCGGAGATCGACGGCAAGCTCGTGCGGGTCCGCTGCAAGCGCTGCGGCGCCAAGATCCAGCTAGACGGTCGCGATCCGAGCTCGGCGCCAAAGCTCTCCAAGCCGCCCCCCGCCAACGTGCGTGAGAAGCTGACCAGCATCGTCGACGCCGAGCCCGCTGCAATCCGCGAGGAAACACCAACGGTCCCACTGACCAAGCCCGAGCAGGTCAAGCGCGCCGCCGTACCCGCCTCCCACGAAGACGCGATCACCAAGGCCGCGCCGGACGACCCCTGGATGGTCTCGTACGCCGACGACGACGACCGAGAGAAGACCACCGCTCAGGTCAAGGAGGCCTACCGAGCAGACGAGATCCATGCCGACACACTGGTATGGCGCGATGGCATGGACGACTGGCT
>JAGQIY010000282.1 GCA_020430865.1 Myxococcales bacterium | reverse complement strand
GACTACACGTCGTGCCCGCTCCCGCTCATCATCGTCCGCCATCCCGCGGCCCCACAGATCGCCGCCGATCGCTCGCGCTTGCAGGAACATCCCCGCGGATGACCCCATCGCCTCGAGTGCCTGGAGAGCCGCCGATTCAAGCTCGTCGTTCTCAAGTGCTTTCGAGACCTTGAAGCGTTGCTCCTCGAAGACGCCACGCTGGTCTGCGTCCAGATCGTCGGCGTCGACGCGCTCGAGACCATCCCATATATCTGCGGTCAGTTCCGCCTTCCGGACGGAATCCCAGTTCCCATCCTCGAGCAGTCGGCGCGGTATCCAGAGGCTCACGTCGATCGCGTGGTAGGCGTCCGCGGAGAACAAGGCACTGCGAGCGGCGTCTCTTGCTGCCTCGTAGTACTGCCAAGTCTCGTCTTGCGATGCACCAGATTGGAGCTGTTGCACAGCGCGAAAGCCGTAGATGGCTGCGCGCTCCACCCGAAGCATCGAGCAGATGCGGCGCAACCCAGGCGAGCGGGCCGCGCCGAACTCGTCGAGGGCGAGGTCGACGATCTGCCGGGCCTCGTCCAGGATAGTCGCAGGGTTGTGCCGTTCGTTCGCCCGGGCATCTCGAAAAACCCGTCGTCTGAGGCGAGCTTCCTGGAGCATGAGGCTCGGGTCGCTGAGCCCGCGCCGCTCGCGCATTTCCGTCAACGCACGTGCTACGTCCAGATAGTGGTCGGCGTAGCGCGGTCCGTAGGGGCCGTCGGGACCCAGACGATGAACAAGGTCCAGGACGAACCGTCGCTCGCAGCTGCCATGTGTGGTGGGGTTCGCTGCCTTCAGGAGGTCAACCGCGATCTGTGCCTCAGCAGCCGACGTTCCGAGCCGTCGAGCGGTGACCAGCTCTGCTTCGATCCGCAGGCGTGGGTGGATGAAGACATCGTCCTCGTCGTTTGTGCTCCATCGAAACAAGTCGATTCCAGAGAACAGAGAAGCGATGTCAACCAGGCTCTCGCTTCCACCTACCGCGCGCATCAGCAGGTTGATGGGAACAGGGCAGTCCAGCTTCCCTGGCACCATGACGTAGTCGATCGCCTTCGATGCCGCGTCGCTCAGGGTTCCCATGAACTCCTGAATTCGCTGGTCGAGGAGTTGTTTCGGATCGACCAAGCCCGCGTCCATGAGCGCCTGTCCAAGCGCACCGGCGGGCTGGGGCTTGCCCTGCCGAATGGCGGTCCCGCGTGACCTGAGATCATCCTCCGCGACCCGCGCCTCGCGAGCCAGACCGGCGGCCAATCGAGGGCGCACGTCCGGCAGAATGCGGTAGACGGCCGGAAGCAGAAGTTTGGATGTTGAGGGCGTGTAGGTGAGGCTGGCGTGCTCCCGGAGAACTGCGGTCAGATTCGCAGCTTCTTCTTCGTCCAACGTCGAGGGCGCCTCGATGAGATGCTTCCCGTCTCCCGCAGCCTGCTTCTGGTCAATGAGGCGATACGCGCTACCGACTACGACGACTCGCCTTCCTCGGCTTTGGAAGCCCCGCAGAAGGTCCCGATACCGAGCCGCCTGCGCATTCGCATCGCAGATGACAAGGGTTGCTTCGGCGCCGGCGTCCTCGGCGCGCATACAGAACTCGTCAAGCTCGTCTACCGCGGGCAACCGTGATGCGCGACTGGCGACAAGCACCGGATATCGGCGATCGTTCCGAACGGAGAACGCGAGGCGCGCGAGGGCGATGCTCTTGCCTGTTCCGGACTGGCCATGAAGCAGAATTGGTTCCTTAAGTCGCGGTGCGTCCTTGAGTGCGGTCTGGACTCGATCGCGAAGCCGCGTCTCGAAACCCCGCTCTATCGCGAACCCCCGCCTCACCCCTTCTACGAGCCGGCGCGCTTCCTCCACCTGACCGTGGAATCGTCGAAACTCCTCGAACAACGCGTCCTCACCGAGCACGGGAAGTGGCGCGAGCCACGTGTCGTCAACGATGCTAGCGGCCGTCGAGGTCTTGAGCCGCGTCGATGGCTCAATCTCGAGGAGCGATTCGCCGATGGTCACGGCGTTCGTAGCCGCCAGGGACGCCGCGCGAAGCGGCTCAATTCGGCCCGCCAGCGTGAGCGCGCGGAGAGAGCTAGAGAGCCTCTCGGGCACGAACGTGATGGGACCACTGGGTGCCGCCAGCTCTTCCATCAGGGCCGCGTCGCCTGTGCTGAGCGAAGAGTCCCACCCGAACCAGAAGACTTGGCCGGGCTTGAACGCGGACAGCACGCCGTACAGCGATTCGGCCGACAACCAGTCGCTACCACAGGTCAACCCGTCGATAGCAAGGACTCCGAGCGACGTCGTGGTTTCGACAAGTCGGGCAAGGAGGGCATTCGCGTGCAACGCGGTTCGTCGTCGCAACTCCTGAGTCGACTTCGGCGGCGCCTCACTGGGGTTTGCTTCACCGGCGCGACCGAACAGGTAGCTCAAGTGGAGGTTGCGTCGATGGCGCGGCGCCGCGGGGGTGTCCGACTTGCTCAGAACGGCCTCGACATCACGTCCGCCAACACGAAGCGCCCTCGAAAGCGTGGGGTCCACGCTAGTCGTGAAGAATGCGTTCAGTGGGAGGCGCGCGATGGGCTCAAACCACTCGGGTTCGACCTGCCGAATGTACTGGTCAGCGAGCCATTGGAAGAAGTCGTCGGGCAGGGGCTCAGCCGAGAGCAGAGAAACGAGCCCTCTCGGATCGGAGTCCTCATCCAATCTTTCTGCACGCTTGAGCGCTGCGAGCACCGTTGGATCCGGCCGCGCCCCGACCCGCCACGCATCCTGGCCCATGAGGACGACGAGGGGGCGACCATCGTTGATTGCGGCGGCAAGGCCTTCAAGGTGTTCCGTGGCGCTCATGGTGCTACCCCGTGCGATCTACTCACGATGTTCCCCCTTCGGGTCAGACGACCCG